>DUCT01000223.1:0-257 GCA_012959665.1 Myxococcales bacterium
CCGGGGGGGGCCAAACGTTGACGCCTCATTCTTCGGCCTTGGGCTCCCACTCTGCGCGGAAGCGCGCGTCCAGAACTCCAAGATCGGTGCGATAGCTGCGCCGGGTGGCGCGCTCAAAATCATCGCCGCGAAGCACCGCCGCCACCCATTCCCGAAGCCGGCGCTCGCCGTGGTTGCGGACCAGATAATCGATGAAGCCGTGGGACTGGGCATAGGCGAGATAGGCGGACTCGGGACCCATCTGGGAGAAAGAAGGC
>DUCT01000223.1:318-11767 GCA_012959665.1 Myxococcales bacterium
GTGAGCAGTGCACTCTGGCGGCGGGTCAGGCCCTGCCCCCCCTGGGCCCCGGCCTCGAACCACTCGGCAATTCCCTCGTTGAACCAAGCGGGCAAAACCCGTCCCGATGCCTCGGCATCGAAAGCGGCGTGCACGTGCTCGTGATTGAGTACCCGGATCAGCGAGGGCGAAATCCTCTCACCTCCGCGCACGTGGATCCGGCCGCCGTAGAAGCCCGCAGCAGGAAACTTGAGCAGGCCGGAAAACTGCGCATCGAATACGTCGGCGTCGTACACGACCACGGTGATAGGCCCCTCGGGCCGGAGGCCCAGATCCCGGTCCGCCCGAAGATAGGCCTCTTCAAGGATCTTCAGGACATCCTGTTCGAACCGTCTGGACCCGCGGAGGCCCGCGCTTTCGTCGATGTCCACATCCTGGAAAAGGACGAAGTGCGAAGAATCGCGCTTGCTGAATTTCCCGTCGGCGCCTCGGTCCAAGGCTGCGAGCGGACCGGCTAGAAACACCCCCAGAAGCCCGAACACCCCGACGAAATTCCACGGACGCCTTCGGGCGACCCTGGCTTGAGTCACTAGAACCAGCCGCCGGAAAAGTACTTCGCGGCGCCCTTGGCGGCGGTCATCACCATCTTTCGCATGAGTTCGGCCCGAGCCTTGGCCCGCGCCAGTAGCCGGCGCTCTTCGGCGTACTTGGGACACTTGTCTGCCCGACGAGATTTGAGCCCTTCGACATGATCCCGGGTCGACTTTTCCCAGGCAGCGTCGTCCCGCTCCTGGGCCATCTTCAACACCCGGCCTTCAAAGTGGTCGATTTGATGGGTGAGGCGGTTGCAGGTCTGCCGCTTGCTCATCTGCTTCTCGCCATCGGCGTGTGCGATGGGCGCCCCGGTGATCAACCCAAGCGCGAGCATACCGGCCACGAAGCCACTGCATCCCTTGACGGTCAGGGCTCCGGCCAACGCTATGGACTGACGGATAAATCGCATGATTGATCTCGCTGGTGAGTTACTTTGACCCGCCCGGTGAACCCGGACCCCTCGACCCGTATCGGCAATTCCCCACTTCAAGTGAAGGTCAGCCGGCGCCCCCTACGGACCGGGCGTGAGCGTACCGCGACCCCGGCCCGCCATCACCCCGCCCCGGACCCTGTAGGGGCTTCACACCTCCCTGAGGGTGGTGTAGCCGTACGCCAAAGCCTCCCCCTCGGGGTGAAAGAAGAGCGTTTCGATGAACGTCATCGCGCCCCGGCGATTCACCACCCGGCCCTCGATCTCGAAACGGGGACCTCGAACCGGGGCGTAGTAGTCGACTCGCATATTGAGAGTCGCCAACCAGGGGTGACCGGGCCTCGCTTCCCGGCCGGCCCAGTACGTGTGCAGGGCCACCAAGTCGACGTAGGTCGGCGTGAAGCCGCCAAAGAGTTCGTTCTTCGGATTGCGCAAAGCGTCGGGCAGATGCACGCCCACCCGCAGCAATCCGTCCCGACGCTCGATCACATCCCAGTCGTAGGCCTCAAGGAGATCACCCGCATTGTGACCTCGCCCCATCAGCTTGCCCGGCGCGGGCTCCGCCCAAATCCGCTGGGGCGGTCGCGAAGGCCCCGACTCATCGGCACTCATCTCTAGATCCTTTCCGCGAGGGATTCGGCTTGGCGATGGGCGAGGGCCATAGCGGTGAGCATGGGATTGACCGACGGACAGCGAGGAAAAATCCCGGTGTCGGCGATATAGAGATTGTCGAATCCGTGGCAGAGACCGTCTTCATCCACCACGCCTCGGGACGCGTCGCCGTGCATCCGGGTGGTACAGAAGACATGAGAACTCGCCGTCACCAAATCGCCCGGACGAATCGGATAGTCGCGCAAGACCTCAGCCTCTTCGGCGGAATGCAATTCGTCGGGCAAGCCGTGAACCCCGGGTAGAATCTTTTCGGCCCCGGCGGCGAAAAAAATCTGAGCCAGTACATGAATCGAACGCAGCATGACCTTCATGTCCTCTGGATGAAGCCGCCAGCGAATCGCCGGATTCATCGAACGGAAACGCGACTTCACGCTTCCCGTAGAGCGATGGGTACTCGCGATCGCATCCCAGACCGCGGTCCTCGGGAGTTCACCGAAGTGCTTCACCAATGCCTCGCCCAGCCCGGGCATGCGCACCGCCAGTGCAGCCGGCGCCGACCACATGGTTTCGAGCTTGAACCCCTCTTTGAGAAAGGCCAGGGACTGGTAGCTCTGGGTCCCGCCGAAAATCGGGTTCAACGCCTGGGGGAAGACACCCGCCACCGCCGAACCCGGATGAAATTGAAGGTTTCGGCCCACCTGGCCCGACGCGTTGGCCAGGTCTCCGCTCTTTTGCAGCAGCACCGGCGTCGCCATGCAACCCGCGGCCAGGACAACCCAACGCGCACGAATCTTGAAGCGGTGGGAAGTCCGTCCGCTGAAGGGTTCAACCACCTGCCCTTCCACGCCCTGCACCTTTCGCCCCTCACTCAGAACCCGCTGAACCTGAAGCGACGTCAGAACCCGGGCCCCGAGTTGGATCGCCTGGGGGATATAGCTGATGTCCATGCTCTGCTTGGCCCGGGCGCGACAGCCCGTGTAGCACTCCCCGGAACCCCGGCAGCCCCGCACATTTCGATCCACCGGTTCACTGGAGATCCCCAGGGCGTCGCACCCCTGGCGAAAGAGCAGGTTTCGCGGACCCTGAACATCCTCGGGAGTCGGCGCGATCCCGAGAAACTCGCTCACCGCATCAAAGTGTGGATCGAGGTCCGCGCGGGTCGTTCGTTCGAGGTCGAAGCGCGTGGACCACTCGTCGAAGATGAACCCGGGCGGGCGAACGCACATGGCCGAATTGATCAGTGAGCCGCCACCCAAGCAAATGGCTTGAAGAACCGGCATGAGGGTGCCCGTGGTACTTCGCAGTCCGCCCTCGCGCATGGTCCGCGCCATGGAGATATTGCCATCTGGGCTGAACTCCTGGGGCGTAAAAGGCGGCCCCTCCTCCACCAGGATCACCCGGTGCCCCGCCTTGGCAAGCTCGTAGGTCACCACCGAACCGGATGGCCCGGAACCCACCACCACGACATCGGCTTCCTCCGTAAAATCCCGGGCCCCCCGCACATAGTCGGAGAAGACACGCACCCCACCGCCGGTATCGGGGTTGTCGGTCATGAAGTCTCCTGGTCGACACCGGGAATCAGGGGGGGAGAGAGGGGGGGAGAGAGGAGGGGAGAGAGGGGAGAGGAAGCGGGGACCGAAGCCCGGTCGGGAAGCCGATCGCGCCCTTCGCCGATGGGCGGGTACAGATAATCGGCCTCCACCCGGGGCGACTCCAGCTTCCAGGGCGCAAGCCCCAAGGCGCCCAGGGAGCGCGGATGCCCCACGTATCCGAGAATCAACACCGCCTTCAGCGCGGTCAAAACCATCCGGCGCAGGTAGAGCCCACTGGATTCCCAGGCGCGAAGCACATCCAGGCGCTGGCCCTCGGACAGAGAGGAAAAACGTCGGAAGCCCCCGCGACCCGCCGCCGGCCAGACCAGGGTGGCGTGCTCAAACAACACGAAGAGAGCACGGAGAAGATTGCGCTGCCGAACCGGCAGGGCAACGAGGTAGCGATCCGCATAGCCCGGCAGATCCGCTTCGACACCCGAGAGGGGAAGCCCTTCGCTCGGAGGAAACAAGACCTCGGCGGCGGCTTCCAGGAAGGCGGCCTCCCGGCGCGCCAACACCGCGTAACTCGGCCCGGTCCGGGAATAGCCCGCCCATCCGCGACCCAGGGCCATACCGAGTAACGCGATAAAGATCCCCGCCCAGATGATGTCGGCCACAGGTCCGCCGATCAGCCTTCGTATTCCGGCTCTTCCCACCAGGGAAAAAAGTCGGGCATGTCCTTGGAGACCTTCATGCTGAAGTCCGGCGAACGCTTCTCCAAAAAACTCTCCACGCCCTCACGGGCGTCGGCCCGGCTCCCCATATAATCGATGACCTGGGAGTCCACCCGATGCGCCTCCATGGGATGCGGAGCACCCAGCATCTTCCAAAGCATTTGCCGAGAGAGCGCCACCGACACCGCACTGGTGTTCGCGGCAATTTCTGCGGCGAGTTCCTGAGCCCGGGGCAGCAGCGCATCCGGCGCCAACACCTCGGAGACAAGGCCCGCGGCCAGAGCCTCCTCGGCGCCGAAGACTCGCCCCGTGGCCACCCACTCCATGGCTTTGCTGATTCCCACCACCCGGGGCAGGAACCAACTACTGGCGGCTTCCGGGGCAAGGCCCCGGCGCGCAAAAACGAAACCGAAGCGGGCTTTCTCACTCGCCAGGCGGATATCCATGGGAAGCGTCTGGGTTACCCCTACCCCCACCGCCGCACCGTTCACCGCGGCGATCACGGGCTTCTTGCACTCGTAGATACGCAGGGTCAGAAGACCGCCGCCGTCTCTGGGCGCAATCCGCTTACCGTCCTTCGAGAATCTGCCCTCCGCCTCGGAGTCGAAGGTTCCTCCCCCCGACGAGAGGTCCGCGCCGGCACAAAAACCACGGCCGGCCCCGGTCACCACCACGACCCTGACTTCGTCGTCAACATCCACGCGGTCGAAGATGTCCATCAGTTCGCTCATCATCCCCACGGTGAACGCGTTCAGTTTCTCCGGCCGATTAAGGGTGACCGTCATCACACCCGACTCCAGGTCGGTCAGTAGCGTCTCATAAGCCATTCGTTCTCCAGGGGTCATTCGCCGGGACGGTAAATTTCGTGTGGGGCCAGCTTAGCCCTCATCCCGCACTCGTAAAATGGGCGTGATAGGCTCTTCAACCCCGGGGCACAGCGAGTTTCCAATAGAAAATCCGTGTGGAACGACCTTGGTCGCTCACAGCCTCCTCGAGTTTGAACCGCATTTTTCCCTTCGCGACACCCCCGGCCTCCACGACCTCCACGACCTCACCCAGCCGTATTCCCTCAAAGAGATCAACCCGGCCAAGGGCGGCTGGCCGCAAGGAACCCCCACGAAGGAAATCCCGACATGAGTTGGCAAGACGAGGTCGACGGAATCGAGGCGCGCAGCAAACTCGCAAAGAAAATGGGGGGCGATGAGGCTGTGGCCCGCCAACACGCCCGGGGACGGATGACGATTCGCGAGCGCATCGACGCTCTGGCGGATGCCGGCAGTTTTCGCGAAGAAGGTCCCCTGGCCGGCTTCGGTGAACTCGACGACGAGGGTCGACTCAAGCAATTTACTCCGGGCAACTACGTGCTGGGCGTCGCCCAACTCGACGGAAACCCCGTCGTGGTCGGGGGGGAGGACTTCACCCAGCGCGGCGGCTCCCCGACTCCCTCGGGCTTGCGCAAGAGCGTGTACGCCGAGGAACTCGCCCTCCGTTACCGGCTTCCCCTCGTGCGTTTTCTCGAGGGCGGTGGCGGTAGCGTAACCGGAACCGGCGGCAAGGGATCCTCGGCGCCCCGGCCCATGGGTGATCCGGTCTACGCCCCCTCGCGTTTCAAATCCATGGCCGATGCCCTTGAGTGCGCCCCGGTCGTGAGCGCCGCCGTGGGAGCGGTGGCTGGGCTCCCCGCCGCCCGGCTCGCGGCCTCGCACTTCAGCGTGATGACCCGGAATACATCCCAGGTGCTGGTGGCGGGCCCCGCTGTCGTCGAACGCGCCCTGGGCGAGAAACTGACCAAGGAAGAACTCGGCGGAGCGAAGATTCATCTGCGAAGCGGCCTGGTGGACAACGTGGCCGAAGACGAACCCGGGGTCATCGACCAGATCCGGCGCTTCCTCTCGTACCTGCCCCGCAATGCGTCCGAGATGCCCGCACGATCCAACACGGAAACCATCGGCTCGGACGATCCCCTTCGCCAGGACGAGTCCCTTCTTGAAATTGTTCCTCGCGAGCGCCGAAAGATCTACAAGATGCGAAGGATTGTCGAGAGCGTGGTGGACCAAAATTCCTTCTTTGAAATGACGGCCCTCTATGGACGCTCCCAGATCACGGGACTGGCGCGACTGAACGGTTGGCCCGTGGGCATCTGGGCCAACGACCCCCGCTTCTATGGCGGCGCCATGACGGCCCACGGCGCTCAAAAGGTGCGGCGCTTCATCGAACTCTGCGATCGCTTTCACTTGCCCATGGTGGCTCTCGTGGACGAACCGGGTTTCATGATCGGTTCGGCCTCGGAGAAGGCGGCGACCATTCGCTACGGGGTCGACACCATCTGCGCCACCGTGCGATCCAAGGTCCCGTGGGTCTCGGTCATCGTTCGAAAAACCTACGGTGTTGCGGCGGCGGCTCATTTCGGCCCGGCAGGAGAAGTCTACGCCTGGCCCTCGGCCGAGGGAGGAGCGCTCCCCATCGAGGGCGGTGTGGCGGTGGCCTTCCGCCGGGAGATCGAAGCCGCACCCGACCCCGAGGCCCGACGCCAAGAACTCGAGGCCCAATTCTTGGGGCGCCAGAACCCCTTCGCCCGAGCCGAAGCCTTCGGAGTACACAACGTCATCGATCCCCGTCAAACTCGACCGGCGCTCTGCCAATGGATTGAACTCGCCCGACCCGTGCTCGAGCAGGCGGTCCTGGGCACCCGCATGGACGCCCCGGGCTGACCGGGAATCAAATTCGCTAAACCCGTCTCACGGGTGGCGGGCATTCTCGCCTTCGCCGGGACTCAGAAAATCCCAAGGAAACGTTTCCGCGCAAGACTCTCCCGGCAGGCGTCGTACTGCTTCTGGTAAAGCGCCGAACGACGCGACACCTTGCGCGCCACGGCCAAGAGCCAGTCCTTCCCGGTGTGAGTGCCCCGGGTAAAGCCGCCGATTCCTTCGTGGTAGGCCAGGTAGAGCGAACCCGCATCATCCTTGGGGATGCCCGCGCGCCGGTGGGCGCCGTCGCCGTACCAACCAATGAAGTCAACCACGTCGCCAAAATCGTCCCGGGCGGCCCCGCGCCGACCCACGCTCCGCCGGTACTCGTCCCAGGTTCCATCCAGGATTTGCCCGTACCCGTAGGCACTCGAGGGCCGTGCGCCCGGGAAAATCCAAAGGAAGCGTTTGCGAGGGGGACGGGCCCCCGCGACAAAGCGAGACTCCTGATGAATGATCGCGACCTGCACCGCCTCGGGCACACCCCAGCGTGCGGCGGACTCCCGGGTCGCCCGGAACCACCCCCGCCTCTGCTTGAAAATCGAGCAGAGATCGTCGGGCTCCCGAGGTGGCGCCGTGGCACACGCCCCCCCCAAGCCATAGATCGCCAAGAGCCCCAAACCCAGGGCAAGGCGCCCGCCGCGCAATCCCCGTGCGCGGCTTCTCATCCGGACGGGTTGCCGGGGATCGCCCGCAGGCGCCCAATCCCCTCGCCCAGGCGCAGGGGCGTTCCCGGCGGGCGCACATCGAGGTCCACGGCTTCCGCGGCCGCGATCAGAACCAGGGTGGAACCGAATTCAAAATGGCCCCACTCGGCCCCTCGCTCGAAAGCAATACCCGGGGCCGGGTAATTTCGCTGGCGCGGCGCGGCGCCCCGCCGGTGGCTGGTCAAGTCGTCAAAGCTCAGGCGAATCTTGCCCACCATGGTCGCCCCCACCGCCACCATGCAGAGCGCGGGCATGGCTTCGACCTGCCCGGGCAATCGCCACTGAGCGCAGATTCGTTCGTTGCGGGCAAAGAGCCGGTCCACCCCATGAAGGCCGATGGCGTTCACCGGCCACAGGGCTCCGGGGACGTGCTCCGCCCGGGAAACAAAGCCATCACAGGGTGCGTGGAAGCGGTGGTAGTCCCGGGGCGACAGATAGAAGGTCGCATAGTGGCCTCCCTCCATGGCACGAGCGAGGGGTTCGTCACGAATCAATTCCGCCAGGCGGTACTCGCGCCCCTTGACCTGCAACAGGGTGCCCCCCTCCACGCGACCCGCCTGACCCCACGCGCCATCGCATGGGGCGACGAGTGCATCGGGGCGGGCATCGATGGGACGAGCGCCCTCCACCAAGGCCCGAGTGAAGAACGCCTGCAACGACGGGTACTCGACCAGAGGATCGCGGACCTCGTTAAAGTCCACCCCGACCCTGCGTCCGAAGGCCCGGTACACACTCGGGCGCAGGGCCCGGGGCAATTGCAAGGAAGCGAGCCAGCCGGCGCCATGGGAGAGCAAGCCCTTGGGCAGTCCGCGAAGCACGGGCATCCATCGACTCTGCTGCGGATCGCCCAATCGCTTCCTCCTGAATGCCTAACGGCGGACCCCACCGGGGAATATTCAAGGAACCTCGGGACCGCCCCCCAGCGCAATTCCCCACCCCGGCTGGCAAATTACCGCTCCGTCCGGCACGGGGCCATCCCCACCCCAAGACTAAGCGTTGCCCGCCCATGCACGACCCGGGGCACTGGATTATGGTTCGCCCGCTCCGCAGCCCGAAACCAGACCCGGGATGCCGGCCCACTCACTCTATGCAGAGACAAATCGAAGGTGTTTTCGCCCGGGTCCTGGCACGCTGGGTCGACTTTATTCAACGCCAGGCGAGCCGCACCATTCTCGCGGTGGTTGTGCTGACCCTCGGCCTCGGGGTCTACACCGTCCTCAACCTGGGCATCAACTCGGACAATGTCAGTCTTGTCCCCACGGATCTGCCCTCCCGGAAGGCTCACGAAGCCTTCATCGAAAAATTTCCCAACCTCGAAGAAGCCATCTTCGTGGTGGTGGATGCTGAAACGCCCGAACTCGCCCGGGACGCAGCCCATCGCCTCAACACCCGTCTCCAGTTGGAGACGAGTGTCATCACCGAGGCCTACCTGCCCGGGGGAGGCGACTTCTTCGAAACCCACGGCCTGCTGTACCGAAGCATCGATGAAGTCGACGATTTCGCCGACCAGATGGCGCGAGTCCAGCCCTTGCTCACTCAACTCGAGCAGGACCCGAGCATCGCCAACCTGTCGCGCATCGTCCGGGAAGGCCTCGACTCCATCCAGGGAGAGGAGACCGATCGCGACTGGGAACAAGTTCTCGACCGACTGAGCGACGCCACCGTCTCCGCTTGGGAAGAGCACCCCGTGGCGATCTCGTGGGAAGAACTGTTCTTGCGAGACTCCTCCTTGGATATCTCCCATCGTCGGGTGATCGTCGTTCACCCCATCCTCGATTACACGGACATCCTCACCGGCCGCCGTCCCATAGCGGCAATTCGGGCGGCGACAGCCGAACTGAACCTGCTTCCCGAACGCGGGGTGGAGGTCCGTATCACGGGCAACCCCGCACTCAACTATGACGAGATGATCGGCATTGCGTGGGATGTCGGAGTGGCCGGCATCTTCTGTTTCGTACTGGTCGCGCTCGTCCTCTACCGCGCCCTTCGCTCGGCGAAGATCGTCGCGGCCACCCTCCTCACCCTGCTGGTGGGCTTGATCTGGACCGCGGCCTTCACTGCGGCGGCCATTGGAACCCTCAACCCTCTCTCGATTACCTTCGCAATTCTCTTCATTGGCCTGGGCGCCGATTTCGGGATCCACCTGGGCACGGGCTACGCCGATCGCCTCCGCTCGGGGGACGACCATGCCCGGGCCCTCAGCCAATCCGCGAGCCAGGTGGGGACCGCGCTGATCTTCTGCACCCTGACCACGGCCATTGGCTTCTTCGTCTTCGTGCCCACGGATTACCGTGGAGTGGCGGAGCTCGGCCTCATCGCGGGCACGGGCATGTTCATCATCCTGTTGCTCACCTTAACTTTTCTTCCCGCCCTGCTCAGCAAGGCTTTCCGGATCGACCCCGCCGTGGAACTTCGCGCCCCGGTCCATTTTCAGACCAACTTCTGGCAGCGAATCGGCGAGCACCCCAAGGCCATTCGGCGCACCGCCGCCGTCCTCGGCGCTGGCGCCCTAGCCTTGGTCCCCGGCCTACGGTTCGACGCCAACGTGATCGAGATGCGCGATCCCAAGACCGAATCCGTTGCGGCCTTCAAGGACCTGCTCAAGAACCCGACCACATCCCCCTGGTATCTCAACGTCCTGACCCCCAACCTCGCCGAGGCTTCTCGGCTCGCTACTGAACTCCAGGCCCTGTCCGAAGTCGACCAGGTCACCACCCTCGCGTCCTTCATCCCCGACGATCAGGAAGAGAAAATAGAAACCCTTCAGGACGTCAGTTTTCTCTTCGAACAACCCTTGAGTCCCACCTACCACCAAGTCCCGCCCCCGGTCTCGGAGCAGATCCGTGCCCTCGCGGAACTGCGCGACTCCCTGGATGGCCCGATCCAAATGGGCGGAGACGCTCCGCTTACCCAGAGCATGATTCGGCTTCGCGAACACTTGGCGCGTTTTCTGGATCGAACTCAGAAGGAAGAAAACTCCCTCGAGGCCCTGGCTGATCTCGAGTCGGTGCTACTGGGCCCATTCCCCGATCACCTGCGTCGCATGCGCACTGCCATGGAAACCGAGGGGGTCACCCTCGAGGATATTCCCCTCCAACTCAAGGAGAGAATGCTCGCCGCAGACGGGACGGCGCGACTTCAGGTCTACCCCACCAGCCAACTGGGGGATGGAGACGCCATGCGGCGTTTCGTGGCCGCGGTTCAGAACGCCTCCCCCAATGCAGCAGGGGTCCCCCTCAACCTGGTTGAATTCGGCGACGTCATCAGCGATTCCTTCACCCAGGCACTGGCTTCCGCTTTGGTGATTATTTCGATCCTTCTCTTCGTGCTCTGGGGCCGACTGTCCGATGTGTTGATCGTCTTGGTTCCCCTTTGCCTGGGCGCTTCATTGACCGCGGCCACGGCGGTGATTCTTGATGTGCGCTTCGACTTCACCAACGTGGTGGTGATTCCGCTGGTTTTCGGCATCGGGGTCGACAGCGCGATCCATCTGGTTCAGCGCGCCCGGGAGACGGGGCCTGGGGAAAAAGTTCTCGGCACTTCCACAGCCCGCGCCGTGTTCTATAGCGCGGTCACCACGGGAGTGAGTTTCGGCAGCCTGGCCCTGGCCAACCACAACGGACTCAGCAGCCTGGGCGTCATGCTCTGCTTCGGCCTCTTCTACACCGTGCTCTCGGTTCTCATCCTGCTACCGGCGCTCCTCGAGTGGCGCCCGGCCGCGGAGTAGACCATCGCGTGGGCGGGCCGGACGAAGGGCTGGGCAAAGCCCATCAGGACTCGGCGGCCTCGCTGCTCCTCTTGACCGAAATTTTGACCTTCGCGGGCTCCACCGACAGGGCGTGAATGCCTTCCGGACTCTGAATCTGGTCCAGTTCGAGCGCGAAGGTACGACGACCGAGTTGAACCAGAAGCGCATCCACGCGAACGAAGAGGTCATCCGAGCCCGCCATATAGAGGTCGCGCCGGGGGCCCTCCAGGCGAATAGCGACGTCGGCGGGTTCCACGGAAACCAACTCGAAACCCTCGGGCAGGTTTTCCACCTTCACCGGCACCCGGCGTTCCATGGTTTCCACCGCACCCCCGGGCACCGCGACATACCAGACGCTCGCCGCCA
>DUCT01000224.1 GCA_012959665.1 Myxococcales bacterium
CCCCCCTCGCACCCGACGGGGGCGAGGAAGAGCGGAGCCGCCGGGCAGGGCCGAGAAGGATTGTGCTTCATGGGTCTGACTCTTTCCCTCGGCTGGCTCGGACAGAAGCCAGTGTAGGGGCTTCCGGTAGTCCTCGGTATGCCAGCACCCGATCTCCGAACCCCTCTCAAGAGAGGCTTTCGCCGGCTGGGCTGCCGAGTCATCGACTCGAAAGTGGGCAAAAAGAGGATTGGAACTCCGGGCCGGGAGACTCGGCTGGGGAATGCCTTGTTGGCCCTGTCCCTTGCTGGCAGGGCACATCCCGGCACGATGACAGCTCGATCCGTGACGGCTAGCGTAAGCCCCCACTGTGTACGGGAGGTCCACATATGCTTAATCCGACGAGCCGTTCAGAAAATTTACCGGGCATATCCCGCCGGATGCTGCTGAAGACGGGTGCGCTCGCAGCTCTCTTGCCCTGGGGGGTGGGCGCGGCCTGGGCGGCGGATTCTCCGGCGCCCAATGCCATTCCCCCGGCAGAGGCGCTGAAGCGGATCATGCAGGGCAACGCCCGCTATGTGGCGGGCAATCGGGTTAGCCATGATTTCCAAGCGGGCCGCGCGGCCCGGACCCAGGGCCAGCACCCGATCGCGTCGATTCTCAGCTGCGCCGACTCCCGGGTGGCGCCGGAGTTGGTCTTCGACCAGGGGCAGGGGGATCTTTTTGTGGCCCGGGTGGCGGGCAATGTCCTGACACCCACGGTGCTCGCTTCGCTCGAGTATGGGACCCAATTTCTCGGCGTCCCCCTTATTCTGGTGCTGGGACACACGGGCTGTGGCGCGGTGGATGCGGCCATCAAGGTGGTCCAGGACGAGGCGGTTCTGCCCGGTCATTTGCCCGCCCTCGCCGAGCGGATCAGGCCCGCAGTGGAGGTGGCCGAGAAGGCGCCTTCGGGCGATCTGCTGGCGAACGCCTGCGCGGAGAATGTGCGCCACCAGGTGGGCTTGCTGAAGGAAGCCTCGCCCATCGTTTCCAAGTTCTACGCGGAGAAGAAGATTGACATCGTAGGGGCCCTCTACAACTTGCCCACGGGCGAGGTAACGCCCGTCTAGGGGAACAGGCCTCGGCTTCGCGGCCGGAGCGAGTTCGCGTGGCCGGAATCGGTCGGGAGAGAGGAAGCAGGGCGATGTCTGGCCAGAGGCCCAGTGCGATGTCCACTGGGGAAGCCTTGAAATTTCTGATGGAAGGCAACGCCCGGTATGCGGCGGGCAATCCCACGCCGCGGGATCTCCCCGCCGAGCGTGCGGCGCTCGTGGACGGGCAGTCTCCCAAGGCCGGGGTCCTGAGCTGCTCGGACTCCCGGGTGGTGCCCGAATTGATTTTCGACCAGGGTCCCGGGCAGTTGTTCGTCGGGCGCGTTGCGGGCAATGTGCTTGTGCCTGCCGTGCTGGCGTCGCTGGAGTTCGGCGTCGCTTTCCTCGGTCTGCGACTCATCGTGGTGATGGGGCATTCTTCTTGCGAAGCGCTCAAGGCTGCGATTCGGCACTTCGAAGGGGAGGATGTGCCGTCGGGGCATATCGCGGGGCTCCTTCGGGAAATTGAACCCGCGCTGATTCGAGCCCGGAAAGTCGAAACCGGCGATTTGCTCGCGAACTTGTGCGCGGAGAACGTCAGGCAACAGGTCGCGGGGTTGAGGGCTTCACCGCTGATCGTGGGTGAGGGCTCCGGAGAGCCGGAAGTACAGGTCGTGGGCGCCCTGTATGACTTGGTCAGCGGAGAGGTTTCCCTGCTCGACCCCCCCGAGGTGTGATCCGGCTTTGGGGTTCGCGGAGACTCGATTCGGCGGATTGTTTCCCCGATTCGATGCGGTTCGGCCCCGTAGCGATTGACTCGCCGCGTGGGTCCGGGCTATATAGGTATCCCGAGCGGACTTTGACTCGGAGGCGTGTTGGCAGGCCAAATTGCCAGGGGAACGGCGGGATCGGCCCCGCAAG
>DUCT01000225.1 GCA_012959665.1 Myxococcales bacterium
GCTGGATCCCGTCGGTCTCGCTACGCACCATGCTCAAGCCTCCTGATTTCAGAAGTCCGAGCATAGATACAACTACGTAGTCAAGAAACCCCCCCCCAACCGGGCCCGGGGCGCGGCCCGAGAAGTCTCCGGGGTGCGGCAGTCCGCCAAGGGCGCTCTTCAGAGAAATTTCGAACGACTTCGCCTGCTCATGAATGCCGTCCCCGCAGGCGTGCGAGTCCCAAGAGCCCCGCCAGCCCACTCGCCAGCAGGAGCATCTGAGAGGGTTCGGGCACAAAGTAGGATCCGATGAAGATGAACATCTCATCCTCGGTGGTCACGCCCCCGTCAACCGGGCAGGCGTCGCAGACCCCGCTTTCGCAGGCCGCATCGTTGCCTCCACAGAAGGTGCCCGCATCGGCGCCTCCCAGGCAGCTGACCGTGTCATTGCCACACGGGCCGCCCGAAACGAAGGGACCGAGACCCCCGGGCGCCTCGGGAGAGGTTGACTGCCGCTTCACCGAGGGGCTGCTCACCGTCGACCCGTTGTCGTAGAGGCTGCAATAAAGGAAGGTGCGATCGTCGGGGTTGGCGCTGTCGAAGAGCCTGGGCGGAGTAAACTCCAGTTGCACCGGATCGGTGTACTCGGTGCTGAAGTAGATCAGCTGGGCCGGATCCCCGGGAAAACACCCGTTGCCGTCTGTGTCCGGGAAACACGGCGAATTTGGTGGTTCCCAGGCGCGAAAACGAACGCCCCAGCGATGGGTGTGGGAATTGATATTAAACACGCGTGCATCCTGCTCCACCGTATACGTCCGGCAAACCTCCTGGGTCCCATACGCGGGCACATTCTCAGAGAAGATCGACACCGAGTCAAAAATTCCCTGAGCGGGAAAGAGCCGATCGGACGCCTGAGCGAAATCAATATTGAGATATTGATCCATGGTGGTGTCCGTGGGCGTGAGGTTGAACGCGTGGGAATTCCAAACCACGGCCCCAGACAAGGGAAGCACCGAGTAGACACCGGGGGCGAAAATCGTTTGCGCATAGGGTTCCTGGGAACCCGCGAAGCTCGGCGCGAGTGCGTTACCGTTCCCATAGTCCGGCGGCCCAAAAACTATACCGAGCCCCGGAGCCGACAGGCACGCCAGAGTGCTGACGGCCGGCCCACTGCAATCGGCGTTGTACCCCGTCGCAGGGTCCACAGCTTTCGGGTCACAACTCAGCCCCGCATTGACTCCCTTTTTGTAGAGGAAGGGTCCGAACTGCTGGGCACCCGAGCCCGAATAGCTGACGTCGAAGAGACCCTGGTAGATATGAACGATGCTGTGGTGCGAAAACGCGTCCTGGACCAGGGTTCGCCCGTGATAAAGGAAGCACTTGTTCGACGGATTGTTCACCCCGAACGCTCCCGGACAATCAATTTGAAATTCCTCCGGGACCAGATTGGTGCCGGTGAAATCGTAATAGGTCGTCATGCAGATTTCGTCTTCGCTTTGGCCCGGCAGATCCCAGGGCGTCTGGAGAAGCTGGACCCCCGTGCCCGCCGCCGGCGGGCCGGGCTGGGGGATCTTCTCGGGCGTGGGCGCAGGTAAACATGCGGCGAGCAGTGAAGCTGTGCCCTCGACCACCCCGGTCTCGGGCGCCCCGCCACGGATCCACTTGGACACGGCCTCGAGATGATCCGGCGTGAGCGGGGGCCCCACGTTCGGCATCACGGCGCCCTGGCCCGAGGGAAGAAGCACCCCGTTGGTTCCCGCGGCCATCTTCTCGTAGAAGAAGCTCGCGATGGGTTCACCGGGTTCCACAAGGTCGTGGTCGGTAAAGAAGTTGGCCGCAGGGACCCCCACAATATTCGCGTAGGCGTTGGCCGGGCTCAGGTCCAGCGTATTCAGGATCGGCACTACGTTATGACAGAACAGGCACTGGTAAGCATCCAGCGGGGTCTGCCCGATGATCTTGCTCTGGATC
>DUCT01000226.1 GCA_012959665.1 Myxococcales bacterium
GGAAGAAGACCTGGCAGATGGCTTGCCGCGAAGAGGAGATTCCCGAGGTCGGAGACCATCAGGTCTACGACGTGGCCAGCCTCTCGATTCTCGTCGTCCGTGTCGCGGAAGACGAGATTCGCGCCTTCCACAACGTCTGTCTCCACCGCAGCCGAAAGATCAAGGCCCATGCGGGCCGTTCGGAGATGCTGCGCTGTCCGTTCCACGGTTGGACGTGGAATCTCGACGGATCGTTGCGCGAAATTCCTTGCGCTTGGGACTTTCCCCACGTGAACGCCGAAGACTATGGGCTGCCGGCCGTTCAAGTAGGCACATGGGGGGGGTTCGTGTTTGTGAATCCCGATCTGGAAGCGGAGTCCCTGGAAGACTATCTGGGCGAACTGCCCGCGCATTTTGAGCGCTGGCCCCTGGAGAAACGCTACAAGGCGGTGCATGTGGCCCGGGTCCTGCCCTGCAATTGGAAGGTGGCCCAGGAGGCCTTCATGGAGGCCTATCACGTGCTCTCCACCCATCCGCAGTTGCTCGCGGGGATCGGCGATGCAAATTCGCAATACGATGTCTGGGGCAACGTCAGCCGGGCCATCACGCCCAACGGAACACCGAGCCCTCACTTGGACTGGAAGCCCAGCGAACAGGATCTCCTGGACGCGATGACCAACCGCTACCTCGACGAGGATCCCGCCATGGTGCTCCCCGAAGCCATGACGGGCCGTCAATTGTTGGGGCAGGCCTCCCGGGTCCAGCTGGCGCCCCTGGTCCCGGGCGCTTTCGAACTCACCGACGCCGAGTTGCTCGATTCATTCTACTACACGGTCTTTCCGAACTTTCATCCCTGGGGCGCCTACAATCGGATTACCTACCGCTTCCGCCCGCACGGAAACGATCCCCATCACTGCATCATGGAGGTGATGTATCTCAGCCCCTATCGGGGCAAGCGCCCGCCGCCTTGCGAGATCCACTGGTTGGGCCCCGATGAAGACTTTACCCATGCCCCCGAACTGGGCTTCCTGGGGCGTGTTTTCAACCAGGATGCTTTCAATCTCGGTGCCGTCCAAGCAGGGCTACGCGCGGGGGTCCACGAGAATTTGGTTTTCTCCAACTACCAGGAAACCAAAATTCGTCACTGGCACAGGTTGCTCGATCAGTATATCGAGGCGGAGTGATATCGAGGCGTAATCCTCAGGCGCTGCGCCAGTGCTCCAGGGTTTTCTCGATCTGTTCCCGAACCTCGTAGAACAGGGCTTCGGGGTCCTCGTCCCGGGTTCGTTCGATGGGCGTGCCAATGCGAAGCCGAACCTGGGTTCCGAAGGGCAGGGGGAGGAGGTTGTGGATGAGCAGTTTCCAGGATCCGTCGATGGTGACCGGCACGATGGGGAGTTGGGGGGCGGATTCGAAGAGGGCCAGGGAGCCGGGCTTCTTGAATCGCC
Organism: Myxococcales bacterium; assembly: GCA_012959665.1. Lineage (GTDB taxonomy): Bacteria > Myxococcota_A > UBA9160 > UBA9160 > UBA4427 > JAZXM01. The sequence continues at coordinate 1,428 of DUCT01000226.1, forward strand.
GAAGTCGGCCGCTGCGCGAACGCGTGCCCTCGGGGTAGATGACTGCTGAGACGCCCCGGGCCTGGGCGGTTCTGCCCATTTCCTTGATTGCCTCGATGGCTTGCTCTCGATCGCTTCGTTCGATGATCGCGTTGCCGCCCCGCCGCAGGTTGTACGAAATGCCCGGTAACCAGCGGGCAAGCTCACGCTTCGAAACGTATTTCGGATAGTTGGTGAAGAGCGCCGCCCCGAGAATCGGGATGTCGAACATGCTCTGGTGATTGGCCACGATGAGATAGCCGGAGTTCGGTTTGACCTGACTAGAGCGCTCGACGATCAACCGCATGCCGCTGATTTGGACCGAGTAGACGAGGCAAGCCTGCATCACCCCGGCAACGATTTCCTGGGGCCGTTGGCCAAAGAGGCGGGCAACCCGCTGAAGGGGATCGAAAAGCAACAGTGCTCCTCCGAAAGCAAAGAGGAACGGAACGGTCAGCAGCCAACTAGCGAGACTCCGAGTCACAGTTGCCAATTGTTACACAGCCACGGCTCCTGAGCCCGCACGGGCGAGAATCAGCGGAAACAAGACCCCTGGGGATTTAAGGAATTCTTAATTCCCTGGATTCTCGCTCGGTTCCCGTAGTAGGATGGTCGGCATGAACTCAACGAAGGCTTCGCTGAGCCCCTTGATAGTTTGCCTGCTGTTTGGGATGTGCTTCGCCTCTGGGGCTTACGCACAATCTGTGAGCGTGTCGGTGGTCAACAACAGCCTGTGTTTCGTCTCGGATACCGACAACGACCAGTCGACACCGGTTGCCTACTCCTTGGCCAATGCGGCTTGCGTGGAGCCCAGCGCCGTCAACGATCTGAACGCCTTCCGGGTGACGTCGACGACTTCGGGGAACGGAACGAGTGCTGCGGTCTTCGATCTCAATGCGGGGGTCGCGGTGGATGCGAACTCATTTTCCAGCGAATACCAAGCGGGCCGAATCGCCTATGCCTACACGGTCTCCGTTACGGGGACTGGGGGTGCGCCCTGGGACCTCACTGTCGATCAGCAGATGCAAGGCCTGTTGGCCACGGACAGCGACGGAACCGGCAGCGCCAACGCCTCGAGTTCCGGGGTGAGCGCGATCCTCAACCTGGGTTCTGTCTCCTTCGGCGCGCTGACCACGCGCAGCTCATCCTCCTTTGGCAGTACGCCCTTCTCGGCCAGTCGGACGGGAGATCTGATTCAGGGTGTCGGCGATACGGTTCTCAGTGGGACCGTCGAGATTACTCTGGATGCATTCTCGGAGTGGGGAGGCTTCTTCGGGTCTGCTCTGGACGGCGCAGTGCTCTTTGGGATCGACGACGTTTCCCAGTCCATCTTCGTCAGCATAGATGAGTACGCGACTTGGGCTCGTGCGGTGGGTCCCGATGGTTATCAGGCGAGTTTCTCCCTGGCGCTGACCGGCGGCTTTTGCGGGGATGGCACCACCGATCCCGGCGAGGAGTGCGACGATGGGGGCACGGTCAACGGGGACGGCTGCTCGTCCAATTGTCTGATCGAGTTTTGCGGCGATGGGATCACCCAGGCGGGACTGGGCGAACAATGCGATGACGGCGGAAATGTCGCAGGAGATGGCTGTAGCGCGACCTGTACCTTGGAGGGGGCTGGCGTGCCCGCCCTGTCTTCCTCCGGGCTCGCGATACTGATCCTTTCGTTGCTGGGTCTGGCCCTCTTCGCGACCCTGGTGCCTCGGCGGCTTTCGGCCCTTTCGGTCTCCCGGGATGGGTCCCAGAGGAAGCGCTAGAGACGCATCCAGGCGTTCGGATTCGTGGCCTCGCTCGCGCGGCTGCGGATCCCCGCTAGATTATTCCGCCATGGACACTCTCGAAATTAGTGCCGCTGTGCGTGTGCTTTCCGACAAGGAGGCGATTCGCGACCTGGCCCGGCGTTACGCCCATCATGTCTGGCAACTGGAAGTGGGTCAACTGGTGGACCTCTTCGCCGACGACGGGGAAATGGATACCAGCCTCGAAGCGCCGATCCGGGGTCGCGAAGCCCTGGGCGCAGCTTTTCAGCGTTTGGTGGACGACGACCAGGCCGACCTTCAGCCCTTTGTTCACAATCACGTCATCGACCTCGACGGCGACCGGGCCAGTGGCACGGCTTACGTCGATCTTCGCTCGGTGCGCGACGGTCGCAGCATGTTGGGGTCGGGTTACTACCAGGACCGGTATGTCCGCCAGGGGGAAGCCTGGAAATTTCAATCGCGTAGCCTGACCCTCCGCTTCTTCGTCCCCTTCCTCGATGGCTGGGCGGAAGCGAAAGAGTCGGTGGACTAAAATTCCTGGCGGCCTCGGGCCCGGCTAGGCCTCTCGCCGGCTAGCGATCTCCTCGCGCAACTCGCGCTTGAGGAATTTCCCGGCGGGGTTTCGGGGCAGGGGGGTCTCGGTGACTTCGATGTAGCTGGGGACCTTGAACGCGGCCAGTCGCTGGGCCACGTGATCGCGAATCGCGGCAACGTCCACGACTCGTCCCGGCTTGGGGTGAATTACGGCGGCGACCTCTTCCCCGAGCCTCTCGTGAGGGAGACCGAAGACGGCGGCCTCGTACACGTCCCCGTGCTCGTAGAGGGCGGCTTCCACCTCAGCGCAGTAGATATTTTCGCCACCGCGCAGGACCATGTCTTTGGCCCGGTCCTGAACGTAGATGAATCCCTCTTCGTCGATCCGTCCGATATCGCCACTGCGTAGCCAGCCGTCCACGAGAGTCTCGGCGGTGGCGTCGGGCTTATTCCAGTACCCGCGAATCAGGTTGGCTCCACGAAACCAGATCTCTCCGACTTCGCCCGTGGGCAGGAGAACGTCGTTTTCGCCCGTTACCCTCAATTGAACCGTGGGCACTACCCGGCCGGCGCTGGTGGGTTTGCGCATGTAGTCGTCCCCGGCATTTTGCGGCCCGTAGGCATTGGTCTCGGTCATTCCGTAGCCGATGCCAGGCCTGCCACTCTTGAAATTCGCATCGATGCGCCGAACGAGCTCCGGCGGTGCTGGAGCACCGCCGCCGCCTACCGAGAGCAGGCTCGAAGTATCGCGTTCGGGGAAGTCCGGAGATTCAAGGAGGTCCCAAGACATCGTGGGGACGCCGACGAAATGCGTGACCCGCTCGCGCTCGATGAGTTCCAGCGCACGTTCCGGGCTCCACTTGTGCATCATCACCAACCGGGTTCCCGATGCGAAACACGAAAGCATTACGGCCACGCAACCGGTGACGTGAAAGAGGGGCACCGCGAGAATGAAACAGTTCGGGTAGGGGTGGCCGGCGGTATCCTCGGGCTTCATCATGGCCGAAGCGGTCGCCCGGCAGGCAAAAGCCATCAGTGCGCTGAGTACCGCCCGATGGGTGGAAACGGCTCCCTTGGGATTGCCCGTGGTGCCCGAGGTGTAAAGAATCGTCACGTCATCGTCGGGATCGATGGTGACGTCCGGGAGCGGGGCGCCGAGCTCGATGACCGCCTCCAGATGGTCGGCTCCGTCCGGGAGCGGGCCCTCGCCTCGAACGACGAGCGCCCTCAATTCCGTTGTGGCCAGGGGGACAAGGGCATTGCCCAGCCTTTCCGTATCGCAGATCAGCACACGCGCCCCCGAGTCTTCGAGTCCGTAGGCGAGTTCGTCGACTTTCCACCAGGCGTTCATGGAGACCGCGATGGCCCCTATGGATGTAATGGCGGCGAATGAGGTGATCCATTCGGGGTAGTTGCGCATCGCGATGGCCACCCGGTCCCCGGGTTGAATCCCGTAGCGATCAACCAACAATGCCCCCATGGCGTCGACTTGCTCCATGGTGCGGGCGAAAGTCCACCGTTCGTCTTCGTAGACGAGAAAGATCTCATCGCCCTTGCTGCGCGCGTTTTCAAAAAGGGCACCCAGGGATGGCGGAGTCGCCTCGAACACCTTGAGGCTCTGGCCCGCGATCTCGCAATCTGTGAGGGCGAAGGGGCCGCCCGGGGCCGTCAGGGTGGCCATGGCCTCGTCGTAGGAAACACTCATGGGTTCGGCTCCTTGGGGGCTTTTCAATTCGGGGAGGGATGAGTCTAGGCCGCCGGAGGCCCCAGGGCAGGCCCGGAGCAGTGGAGGGCGAGTGGAGGAGCAGGGGCCGGGTGTGGGGAAAAATTCGTTTCGAATCTTGCCTGCAGAGGCTTCAGTTTCTCTCGGGGCGAGTGACGAACTCGAGAGATTGAAGCGAATGCCGAGAATTTTGCTAACCCTCTGCGCGAGGAGGGTTGAGAGATGATGAACGAAAGTATCCAACGAGGATTTGCGGTTCGAATCCGAGCCGCAGTTCTATTGGCGAGCGCAATTTTTGTGGTATCGGCGTTTTCAACGCTGGGCGGGCTGGGCGTCGGCGAAGCATCGGCCGAAGAGCCGACAACCCAGAGCAAGGTCCTTGCGGTGGGAGCGAGTTGCTTCTATCTGCCGGCGAAGGCCTTCTATGCTGTCTTCGGAGCCGCGACTGCGGGACTCGCCTACGGGTTCACAATGGGCGACGATGAATTGGCCAACCAGATCTGGCAGGCATCGGTGGAGGGAAGTTATATCGTGACTCCACGAATGATCGAAGGACGCGAGCCGGTTCGCTTCAAGGGCCCCTGATCCGAGGCGCGGGAGCCGCACGCGACGCTTTGTCGAGTCCTTTACGGGAGTTGGTTGGGTGATTCCGCCTGATCGGGGCACGTGCGGTTTGCCTGCTTTCCCCCTGCCTTTGCCAAGGAGAAAACTGAATGGGTCGGGTCGAGGGTAAGGTCGCCATCGTGACGGGTGCGGCGTCTGGCCTAGGGGCTGCGGATGCCCGGTTGCTGGCCGAGGAGGGTGCCTCGGTGGTGCTCACGGATATAAACGTGGAGGCGGGGGAATCCTTGGCCAAGGAAATTGGAGGCCACTTCTTTGAACAAGACGTTTCCGATGAGCCCACCTGGCAGCGGTTGGTCGCGGAAACCGTGGATCGCTGGGGTGGCCTCGACGTGCTGGTGAACAACGCCGGGATCGCGGTGATCGCGGATATCGAAAAAACCACCCCCGAGATCTGGCGCCGTACACTGGCGGTGCATCTCGACGGAACCTTCTTCGGTTGTCATCACGCGCTGCCCGCCATGGCGGCGTCCGGGGGTGGTTCATTGATCAATATGTCCTCGACGGCGGCCCTGGTCGGAATTGCTCCCTATCTCGCCTATTCGGCGGCCAAGGGGGGCATTCGCTCGATGACCAAGTCCATCGCGGCCCACTGCCGCTCCCGGCGAAATGGTGTCCGCTGTAACTCCGTTCATCCCGGAAGCATCGACACCCCCATGGTTCACGCGGCGCTCAGTGGACTGGGCGGTCCGAAACCCGAGGGCGAGCGATTTTCCGATAAGGTTCGCCGGGATCTGGGCTTGGGCGAACCCCGGGACGTCGCCCAACTCGTGCTTTTCCTGGCCTCGGACGACTCGAAGCATATTTCGGGTGCCGAGATGGTGATTGATAACGGCGATACGGTGGTGCAACTCTCCGGGCCGGGAGGCAACTAGGCGCATGAGCATCATTGGCCTCGTTCACGTGAACGTGAACTGCAGCAACTTTGAACGCTCCCGGGCGTTCTACGAGATGCTTGGTTTCGAACTCCTAATGGAGGCGCCCGAGCGCAATACTGCGGAGGTTGCGGCAGCCGTGGGACTAGAACCCTATCACCTGCGCGGGGCATTGATGCGCTTGGCCGATGTGAAATCGCCTTTCGTCATCGATCTCATCGAATGGAAGGATCCCTCGGATCCGTCCCCCCCGTACGCTCGGCTGAATCATCTAGGCATCGCTCGCATCGCCATGGCCTCGTCGGATTTGGATGCCGATATGGCGCGCCTGCAGGCCGAGGGTGTCGAGTTTATCAGCGAGCCCGCCACGGTAGTCTGGGAGGGGCACCCGGATTCGAGATTCGTCTGCTTTAAGGATCCCGATGGCAGCGTGCTTGAGTTGGTGGAATGGGTGCGCTGACATTTCCACCGGACCGTTTGGGCTCAGACGCGAAGCACCTGGATCATGTCGGTGCCGCCGGTTTTCTGGGAACGCCCGGCAGTGGCGACCACCAAGTCGCCGGTACGGAGATGGCCGATTGAGCGGGCGTATTTCACGGCGAAGCCCACCCGGGTCTCGTCATCGCCGTCGCCGGGGTAGTGGATCGGCATGACGCCCCAGTTCAGGGCCAAGCGCCGGCGCACAGCCTGGGAACGCGTCACCGCGAGGATCGCGCTTTGGGGTCGAAATTTTGAAATCGTGCGCGCCGTGAAGCCCGTGTCGGTGAGGGCGATGATGGCTGCGGCATCGAGGTGGTTCGCCATGGTGATGGCCGCCTGGGCCACGGCCTCCACGACGGCATCCGAAGCGCTGGGGTGCACGTGCTGGAGGGTGCCGAATTCCTGAAGGGATTTTTCGGCCTCCATGGCGAGATCGGCCATGGTCTGAACCGCCGCCACCGGGTGCAGGCCGGCGGCGGTTTCGCCCGAAAGCATCACCGCACTGCTGCCGTCGAGAATTGCGTTGGCGACATCGCTGACCTCGGCCCGGGTGGGCCTCGGATTGCGTTCCATGGAGTCCAGCATCTGGGTCGCCGTGATCACCGGCTTGCCGCTGCTGACCGTAGTCCGGATGATCCGCTTCTGGATGTGGGGAACCTCGGCGAAGGGCAACTCCACCCCCAGATCTCCCCGGGCCACCATGGCACCATTGGCGGTGGCGATGATTTCGTCGAGGTTGTCGACCCCAAGCCGGTTCTCGATCTTGGCGATGATGGGAAGGTCGGCTCGCTCGGCCTCGAGAAAACGCCGGATATCCGATACGTCTCGGGCGGTCTGCACGAAGGAGGCGGCCAGGTATTCGGCGCCGCAGTGCGCTGCGAAGCCGAGGTCGGCCTGGGTGGTCGGGTCCATCACTTCCTGGTGGAGGTCCGTATCGGGCAAGTTCACGCCCTTGCGGTCGCGCAGGACACCGCCGCATTCGACCCGGCAGTCCACGCTGCGGGGGTTAACCCTGACCACGCTGAGTTCTATTTTTCCGTCGTCGATGAGAACCCGGTCGCCGGTGGACACCGCCTTGGGGAGTCCCTCGAAGCTGACGGAAACGCCGCTTTCGTCGCCGAGTCCGGTTTGGGTATGCAGGCTAAAATCCGAGCCGGCCTGGAGAAGTACGCCGTCGCCCTTCAGGTTCCCGATCCGGATTTCATTGCCCCGTGTATCGATCAGGACCGCCACGTTGGCGCCCACCCGTTGGACTACCTCCCGGACGTTGTCGACCATTCGGGCGTGGCCGTCCAGGTCGCCGTGGGAGAGGTTGAAACGGGCCACGTCCATCCCCGCCTGGATCATGCCTTCAAGCAGGGCCGGGTCGGTACAAGCGGGGCCGATGGTGGCGATCAGCTTGGTCTTGCGGAGTCTCATGCCGGGGAGTCTCGCACGAAAGTCTGCGCCGGCCAGGGATTTCTTCCTGGATTCGGGTTCAGTAGCCGCTGACGTAACCGAGGCTGCTCGCCGTTTCCTCGATTTTTTTGCCTGCGTCCATCAGGAGGGAGGTCGCATTCCAATGGCCCTCGAGGAGCCGATTGCGAGTGCCTTCTGGGATCGATCCCCGCATGACGCCGGACCGGCAAGTGACGGTCTGGGCCGCAACGTCGATGGAGATCGTCTGCTCGGGGTCGAGTTCGATGCTTTCGCGGAGGCTTTCGGCATCGGCTTCGTCGAGGGTAATGCAGACCAGGCCCAGGCTGCAGCAGTTGCCGGCAAAGATGTCGGCGAAGGACTGGCCGATGAAGGCGCGAAAGCCAAAGCGCATCAGCGACTGGGGAGCGTGCTCCCGGGATGAGCCGCAGCCAAAATTCTTGCCCACCACCAGGATTTCCGAGCCGAAGAACCGCTCGTCGTCCAGGGGATGGTTCCCCTTGGCGGCCTTGCGGGCATCCTCGAAGAGGTGGTTCCCCATGGCGTCGAAGGTAATGTCCTTCATGAAACGGGCGGGAATGATGCGATCGGTATCGACGTCGTCTCCGCGCAACACGCAGGCCGTCCCGCTCACGGCCTCAATGGTTGTCAGCTCGCTCGAACTCATTTCAAAGGACCTCCCGGACATCGACCACCCGCCCGGCCAGGGCGGCTGCGGCCACCATGGCGGGGGACATGAGGAGCGTGCGGCCAGCGGGGGAGCCCTGCCGGCCCTTGAAATTTCGGTTGCTCGAGGAGGCGCAGATCTCCCGTCCGATCAGCTTGTCGGGGTTCATGGCCAGGCACATGGAGCAGCCCGGTTCACGCCAGTCGAAGCCCGCCTGGCGAAAAACCTCATCCAGGCCTTCGGCAATGGCCTGCCGGGCCACATCCTGGGAGCCCGGAACCACCAGCGCGCGGATTCCCTCGTGCACAGTCCCGGTCTTTGCGACTCGAGCCGCCTCTCGAAGGTCGGAAATCCGTCCGTTCGTGCACGAACCGATGAAAGCGACATCCACGGGCGTGCCCGCGATGGGGGCACCCGGGTCGAGATCCATGTATTCCAGGGCCTCCTCGACCCCAGCGCGCTCTTCATCGCTGGCGTCCGCCACCGTGGGAACGCGCCCACCAATTCCGATGTTGTGACCGGGATGGATTCCCCAGGTCACCGATGGCTCGATCTGGCTGCCATCCATGCGGACCACGTCGTCGTACTCCGCGCCGGGATCGCTGGCCGCCGCTAGCCATTGGGCGGCGGCGCGCTCGAAGGCTTCGCCCTGGGGCGAGAACTGGCGGCCACGAAGGTATTCGATGGTGGTGGCATCGGGATTGACGTAGCCGCAGCGGGCGCCCCCCTCGATGGACATATTGCACAGGGTCATGCGCTGCTCCATGTCCATAGCCTCGATGACTTCGCCCGCGTACTCATAGGCGTACCCCACGCCGCCGTTGACGCCGAGTTCGCGAATGATCGCGAGAATCACATCCTTGGCATAGACCCCGGGCCCGAGAGCACCGGTCACTTCGATCCGTCGCACCTTGAGGCTCGCCATGGCCAGGGTCTGGGTGGCCAGGACATCGCGAACCTGGCTGGTGCCGATTCCCAGGGCGATGGTCCCAAACGCGCCGTGGGTCGAAGTATGGCTGTCCCCGCAGGCGATGGTGGAGCCCGGGACCGTCAACCCGAGTTCGGGGCCGATCACGTGGACAATGCCCTGATGACCGCTCTCGGCTCCGAAGAACGTGACGCCAAATTCGAGGCAGTTGCGCTCGAGTTCCGAGAGCATGGTTTCCGCCAGGGGGTCGGCGAGGGGCCGGGCCTGGGAGTCCGTGGGCATGATGTGGTCGGCGGTGGCAAAGGTTCGCCCGGGGAAGCGGACCGGGAGGTCGAGTTCGCGCAGCATGGCGAAGGCCTGGGGACTGGTGACCTCGTGTACCAGGTGGGTCCCGATGAAGAGTTGGGTCTGGCCTCCGGGCAGCTCGCAAACCCGGTGGGCCCGCCAGGTTTTTTCGAAGAGATGGGTTGGTTTTTTGCTCATTGAATCATTCCACGGGGCGGTAGGGAGAGGGGCGAGACGCCCGAAAGACAGGGGGATAGCACGGCCCCCGGATCCCGGCCCCTCGGCCGGATCAGGAGCTTTCTGGGCCGCCAGCCCTCGAGTGGGCGGATCTGATCCGAATGGACGGCCCGGGTGGCAGCTATACGGCTGGGAATACCCAGGTGGCCGATTGGAGGACATTGGTGTTCAAGTCCGAGGCATTCATCGAGGAAAACTGCGGGCTGGCCCCGGGTACCGCCGACCTGATCCGCCGGATGCCGGGGTCCCTCGGCGCCTTCAATAATCGTTTCCGTCTCTTCATCGTGCACCGGGAAAGTTTCCGTGCGCCGAGTTTGCGAGGCGGCCGTGGTGAGGGGAGAAGAATGGCTTCCGACGGGCGCTGAATCCCGCGTTCTCACTGACCCCGAGGCAGGCCTGTGGCTGGCGGCCGGGCCGAGATC
>DUCT01000227.1 GCA_012959665.1 Myxococcales bacterium
TGCCATTGATCGCGGCCGCAAACCGGGACCCAGACGTCTTCCCGGACCCGGACCGCTTCGACATCGAGCGCAACACACAGGGGCACCTCGGCTTCGGACTGGGCAACCACTTCTGTCTCGGCGCATCGCTCGCACGCCTCGAGGCACGCGTCGCGCTCCAAACAATTTTCGAACGGCTTCCGAAGTGGCGAATCGAGACGGCCGATGTCACACGCCACGGCTCGTGGCTGATTCGCGGGCCCACCACTCTACCCCTCACCTTCTGACGGCCAAAGCGTGCGTTTTTCAAGATGTCTACCCCAGGGTAGGCTGGGGGATAGGACATACAAGCTGGGTTCTGGCACAACGTGCGGGTATCGGCGTTACGTCACGTTCCTATCGGGGGCCCCGTGACGGGCGCGCAGCAAGCCGCTCCCTGCGAAGCTCCTGCAAACAGCGAGGATCGATCCGCCGGCACCGCCACCACCGAGCCCCCCGTTGCTACCGTCAACGCCTTGGTGGCTGCGCGCATGTACGGAGTCCGCGCAGCTTCCGCCGCGCCGACTCCTCAGCTCGGCTCTGCCAGCATCCCGCAAAAGGTCGCCGCCCAGCGATGGACGTCGCCCGGGAAGCGAGCCGAAACATAGTGTCTATCGCGCACCACGAAGCCCACGTCGGGCTTCGCGTCGGAGCCCATCATCGGCAACCAGCCCCCGGTGAGAAAATCGGACGGCGACGCCAGAAGCGCCGAGACCTCGTCCTGAACGGTCTCGGGATAGGTGCGGTAGTGGTCGCCTAGGGCTCGCCGGGTCAGTCCGATGGCGACCTTCTCCTGAAAGTTGGTGAGTCCCGTGGTACGGAGTCCATGCAGAACCGAGTGTTCGCCTTGGGCCGCGCGGGTTCGGGCGGCCGCGAGCACCCCGTGGCAGACGGCGCCGACCGGCGCCTCACGAGAGAAGAAGGCGCGGATGATGCGCTGCACCTCGGACGATTCGAGGTAGGGCTTCATCCCCGGCGCGTGGCCGCCCGGTAGGAGCAGCGCGTCGAAAGCCTGGGGATCGACGTCGACCCAGCGCATCGGCTGCTGGAACCGGGGATCACGTTCCATCGCCTGGTAGCTGGATCGGTTCTCCGGCCGACAGCACAGGGATCCCGCGAGCAGGGGAAGCTCCTCGCCATGGAGCGTTCGCTGATCGCAGACCCCCGCCTCGCCGGACTCGGTGGCAAAGGTCACGACGTGGCCCGCGGCGCCCAGCAGGCGCCAGGGCGTGGAAGACTCCGTGGGATCGAAGTCGCGATCGGGCAGCAGCATCAAGACCTGGGCGGGGTTCATTCCGTGAGAGTCGGGGACCGGGCGGCCCTCTGCCAGTCCCGATGGGTGCAGTTGTCCCAACCCAGCTGAGCCTTCGAGAGCAGCCGGCGTTGCACAGGATCAGCACGCTCTTATCACCGCCAGCAGGCGAATCGCAGGCAGGCCAGCAGGGCCAGGCCGCCGATCCGTTAGACGGCCTCTGGGGGAGGGGTGCCAATGGATGAGGTGCCCCTGACGGGTGGAGGTCGCAACGCAGTATCGCGCCGAGGCGATAGCGTTCTTCGGGAAACGGGTCCTTGGGCCGCAGCGGTCCACGCATTGTTGCGACATCTAGAGGCCGTAGGCTTCGAGGGTGCACCCCGAGTGGTCGACTCGGGCTTCGACGAACGCGGTGGCGAAGTGCTGAGCTTTATCGAGGGAGAGTTCGTTCATCCGCACGCGTGGTCGGAGGAAGCGCGTCCGGGTCTCGGCCGACTCCTCCGAGCACTGCAGGTTGCCACCGAATCCTTCTTAGTACCTGCAGACGCGATCTGGCGGAGTTGGCACGGTCGTCGCCTGGGAGACGCCGGCACTGGGATCGGCCACTGCGATACTGGGCCCTGGAATGTCGTAGCCCGAAACGCGCTCCCGTGCGCTCTGATCGA
>DUCT01000228.1 GCA_012959665.1 Myxococcales bacterium
TGGGGCCTGTAGGCATGAGTGTGCTCACGGGCCTCCTTCTCGGCATCGGCCTCGCGGCTTCTAGGCTCCGCTCCCGCGACAGGACTCCCCTAGGGATTTAAATTAACGCCCATACTCGGACGTTGTGCCAGAACCCAGCTTGTATGTCCTATCCCCTCTAACCTGTCCGCGTCTCACAATGGCGTCAGCACAAGGAGTCTCGATGAATATTTCGCGGATGGCGGCCGCCGTACTGTTTGCCGCTCTGAACCTGTTCTCACTCGACAGCATGGCAGAAATGAAGATGACCACCGAGATTCCCGATGGAATCAGTACACCGAACAACCTCGAGACCAGTATCGGAACACTGAAGTCGGTGGATGGAGTGCCCGATGCCAAAACTCGGCAGTTGGTTTACGACAACTTGGATTTACAGCGCGCCACCCAGGCTTTCTTGTCGACCATACAGATTTCGTCGCTGGAAGCCTTTCGCCTGGGATTGTTGAAATTTGGCCCGCCCAATCAGACCGTGCTGGTGTTCGAAGATCTGATGGATTCCAAGGCTCTGTGGTTGACGCCCAACACGGTGTCGATCTATATGGTGATCTGGATCGAACTCGGCGATGAGCCGATGGTGATCGAGACACCGCCGAACGTTCTCGGCCTGGTGGACGACGCTTGGTTTCGCTACGTGGGGGACTTCGGCAATGCCGGCCCCGACCGGGGCGAGGGCGGAAAGTTCCTCCTTGTGCCCGAGACCTACAATGGCAAGATTCCCGACGGCTATCACGTGATGCGCACGCCCACCAAGGGAAATTGGACGCCATGGCGTGGTTTTCAGGTGGACGGGTCGACTGAGTTGGCGGTAAAGCAAAGCAAGGAGTTGTTCAAGGTTTATCCGCTCTCGCAAAAAGATGACCCGCCGGCGATGAACTTCATCAACGCATCGGGAGTGCCTCACAGTACCATCCATCGCATGGACTACGGTTACTGGGAAGAACTGCATTCCGCAATCGAGCGTGAAAACCTCGAGGGCCTGGAACCCGAGATCCGCGGCCTGCTGGCGTCAATCGGTATCGCAAAGGGAAAACCGTTTTCTCCTGATGCTCGCATGAAAAAGATCCTCACCGACGCTGCCCAGATTGGCTCGGTGACGGCGCGCGCTTTGGCTTCCTATCCGCGCGATGAAAACTTTTTTGTCTACCCGGACCGTCGATGGACGAATCCGTTTCTCGAGGGTCGCTACGACTTCCTGAAAGACGGCGCCAGCTTGCTCGATTCGCGCATTTATATGCACTACTACGCTACCGGTATTACTCCGGCCATGGCGATGAAGATGGTGGGCAAGGGTTCCCAGTATTTGATCAGTTATACCGACCAGGACGACAAGCCCTTGGATGGCCGAAATACCTACAAGGTGCGTTTGCCGGCGAATGTGCCTGCACAGGACTTCTGGTCTTTTACCCTCTACGACAATCAGACTCGCTCCATGCTGCAAACCGATCAGCGTTTCCCGGGCCTGGACAGCAACGGCGAAGGGCTGAGAGAAAACAGCGACGGCAGCTACGATATCTATGTAGGGCCCAAGGCGCCGCAGGGATGGGAGAACAACTGGATCCAAGCAGACCCCAGCAAGGGGTGGAACGTGATCTTCCGGTTGTACGGTCCACTCGAGCCCTGGTTCGACCAGAGCTGGAAGCCGGGTGACTTCGAACAGGTGTCGATTCTCACGCACTGACGGCGGTCTCGATCTGCTCTGCGGATAGAAGGAGGCCTATCGCGGCTGAAAAATCGATGGTCGAGGCGGCGTCTACCCCACTAGGCCGCTAACTGGCTGAGTCTATTCCGAAACCTTGGACGGACTGCGCGCAGGTGGGGATAGGACATACAAGCTGTGTTCTGGCACAACGTCCGAGCCTGGGCGTTATGTTAAATCCCTAGGGGAGCCCGT
>DUCT01000229.1 GCA_012959665.1 Myxococcales bacterium
CGAACAGAGCGACGCGTTTCGATCGCCTCACTGACTCGGGGGCTCGGGGTGGAAACGAAAGAGGATGCTGCGCCTGGACCGGAAATGGGGCTCTCCTTTGTTAGGGGATTTCGGTGCCGGGGAGTATCAGGCCGACAGCGCTTCGCCGTCCAGCGTAATTCGGTGCATCAAGCGGCGCTGCCCCGGATAATCGTTGAGCGCATAGTGCCAAGTGGCGCGGTTATCCCAAAACGCCACCGATCCCGGTTCCCAATGAAACCTGAAGGTAAACGCTTCGCTGGAGGCGTGTTGGTAGAGGTATTCGAGAAGCGGACGCGACTCCTCGACGGTCCAGCCATCAAAGCCCACGGTGAACCCCGGGTTCACGTAGAGCGCCTTTCGCCCCGAGAGCGGATGGGTGATCACCACGGGATGAACCGAATCCTGGGTCGCCTCCTTGGCATTTCTCAGGCGATCCCGAATGTCGTCGGGCATATCGGCCTCCTCGCCAAAAACATGTCGGCTCGAGTGACGAGCCCTCAGCCCCGACAACGTCTCCTTCAGCCCGGGAGAAAGAGCCTCGTAGGCGGCACTCATTCCGGCAAACAGGGTGTCCCCCCCGGATGCGGGCAATTCCTTTGCACAGAGAATCGAACCGAGCGCGGGCTCTTCGTCGTAGGAATGATCCGTGTGCCACCCGCCCCCCACGTTGATCGACTGGTGCGACTCTTTGCGCACCTCAGCGACCTGGGGATAATCGTTCACCGGCGTGAAAAAACGATTGACCACGATCGTCCCCCAAGACTCGGCGAATTCGATGTGCTGCTCCGGGGTAAGCGACTGGTTCCGGAAAAAGAGTACGCCGTGCGCGGCGAAAGCCTTCCGCAGCGTATTCAATGCCGAGGGGCTCAGCCCAGCCGAAAGGTCGACGCCGTCCACCTCGGCGCCCACGGCATGACTCGCCGGCTTGACCAGGATTTCATCTGTTTCCGGCATCCCTTGACTCCTCTCGCTAATTGGGCGCCACTGGGCATCGCCCCCGGCCCCAACTCTCAGCCCGTAAGCTGACCCAGAAGCGCTTCAATCCCTCGCCGCTGAACGGCAGCCGCTCTTGTCCGACTCAATCGCTGCAAATCCCGCAACCGATCCCAAGTCTCCAGGGACGTTGCGCAATCGATTGCTTCCACCAGATCGGCCGGGGCTTTCTTCAACTCGGGAAAGCATCCAAGCAGATGATCGCGCAGGTTGCGCGTGTCCTCGACGTACTGGGCTCGAAGAAAATCCGAGCGCCAGCGCAGGAGATGGGTCGCTCGGGCGTAGGGGAGTATGCGTTCAAACAAGCTGGTGCGGGCCTCGATGAAGGCATCGATTCGCGAGCCGAGGCTTCCCTGGGTGGGCTCGACCACCAGGACACGCCCGAGTTGCGCGTTCATTTGGTCCCGCATGGCGACGTAGAGGTTTTCCATGTCGGTGAAGTGACGGAAAACCGTACGGATCCCCACCCCCGCGCGTTCGGCCACGCGCTCGGCGGTGGGCTGACGATTTCCCTCGCCGATCAGGTCCAGAATCGCCTGGACGATGGCCTCGCGGCTTCGCTCGGAGCGAAGGGCTCGGCCGTCGGGGACTTCGTCCCCAGTTGAGTTGGAAGGGCCAGCCATTGGGCTTATTCTGGCATAGGCCCTGCTATAATTCGACTCTGACGACGGGAATCGTGGTCCTCCCTTGCTGTCCACGCGAGCCCCCTGCACTTTCTCACTTCACATCACCTCACCGCTGCTCACCTCGCATCACCTCACATCACCTCATCCCAGCCCGGGTCCAGCTTTCGGCCCACTCTCCACTTCAATCCGCCCCACCCCTCCAGGAGCCCCCCATGGATTTTTCCATCCCGCCCCACGTCCTCGAAATTCGCTCACGCGTTCAAGAATTTATTG
>DUCT01000230.1:0-10869 GCA_012959665.1 Myxococcales bacterium
GCCTGACCAACAACGGAGGCGGGCAGCGGGGCAACGCGTGGTACAACGCGGCCACCGTGGAGGCCAACGCCGCGTGGAACGCCCAGTTCGATATGCAGATCACCTATGAAGTTGGCGGAGGGGCGGACGGCCTGGCTTTTCATCTGCAGGAAGTGGGTCCCGGGGCGGACACCTTCATTCAGGGACAGGGACTCGGTTCCGAGTTTCTCTCGGTGGTGATGGACACGTGGGACAACGGGGGCGAATGCGCTTTCGGCCTGGCGATCCACAATAACGGTGCCCAAGTGGGCAGCTGCCACGACCTCGCGGGCATCGGTCCGGTGGCGAACAATATCTATACAGTGGCCATGACGTACGACGGCCTGGGAAGCCTTGGGGTCAACGTCATCAATACCGGGACGACTCCCGGCTCCGTTTTTGGTCAGACGGGGATAATCAACTACGCGGTGGATCTATCGGCGCTCAATACCGCGACTCTTGGCTGGTCCGGCCAGACGGGAGGGGCGGCCCAAAATCAGGACGTCCTGCGCATGTCCGGGACCTTCGTGCCCGAGCCCGGGACGGCCGTGTTGCTGGGGACCGGCCTAGCGGGGCTGGCCTGGCGAAGGCGCCAGCGCGCCTGAGAACTCGCCCGCGATGCTTCGTTTCCGTCGAGGCCTCGTCTTGGGCTCAGTGCTCGGCACCGGACTGGAGTTCGACAAAGCGCCGGTAGCGCCCGTCCGGAATCGCCAATAATTCTGCGTGGCGGCCGCGTTCCCGAATTTCTCCCGCCTCGATGAAAAGAATTTCGTCCGCCGTGCGAATGGTGGACAGGCGGTGGGCGATGATTAACACGATGCGGTCCCGGCTGAGTGCGCGCAGGGTTTCTACGAAACGGCTCTCGGTTTCTGGGTCGAGGGCTGAGGTCGGCTCGTCGAAAATTAGGATTCGGGCATCACGGACCAGGGCCCGGGCCAGTGAGATCCGCTGGCGCTGACCGACGGAGAGCTTGCCGCCCGCCCGGCCCAGGGGGGTCGCGTAGCCCTGGGGGAGGTGCTCGATGAAATCCCTGGCACCGGCGAGCCGCGCAGCTTCCCGTACTGCGGCATCCGTCGCGTCCGCTCGGCCCAGGCGGATGTTGTCCTCGATGCTGGCGTCGAAGAGGATCGTTTCCTGGAACACGAAGGCGATTTGGTCGCGCAGGGACTTCAGAGAAACCCCGGCAATGTCCGTCCCGTCGATTCGGACCTGCCCGCCGCTGGGGGCGATGAAGCGCGGGAGCAGGTAGGCGAGGGTGGTCTTGCCGGCTCCGGCGGGACCTACGAAAGCGATCATCTGGCCCACTTGGGCACGGAGCCCGATGTTTTTCAAGACCGTGGTTCCATCGGGGTAGGCGAAATCGACCCTGTCGATCTCGATGCAGTCGGAGACCGGGCCCAGTTCTTCGGCGCTCGGGTCGTCGATCTCCCCGGGCATGTCCATCAAGAAGAAGACGCGATGGAGGCCTGCCGCCGAGGCCTGAACGCTGAACCACAAGCTGCCCAGCATCTGGGCCGAGGCCACGACGTGAAAGAAGTAGGTGGTGAGCAGGCCGAAATCGCCTCGGCTGAGTTCTCCGGCGATCACCCCGTCGATGGCGACAAAATACGCGTAGCTGCCGATTGCCACAGCCGGGATGCCTCCGATGAGGACGGTGTAGATGCCGAGACGAAAGACGTCCCGGTAGCGGCTGAAGGAGTCCCAGCTGTCGGCCTCGTAGCGGTCTCGCTGGTTGGCTTCGCCGCCCAGACTCTGGACAGCGAGAATATTGCTCATTCCCTCTTCTGCAGTGGAGGTCGCCGTCGCGCCGGCCTTTCGGCTCCGACCGCTCATTCGCCGAACCGCCCCGGCCAGGGGAAGCGTGGCGAAGAAAGCGATGGGTAAAAAGGCCAGGGCCGAATAGACGAGAACGGGACGATCTCCATAGAGGGAGCCGATGATGGTCACCGTGAGCAGAATGTGAAGAGGGGCCGTGATGGGTGTCAGGAGAATGCGGTAGCAGGCATTGGTGATCGTTGGGGTGTCGTACATCACGCGGTAGACCGCGTCGCCGATGCGTTCATCATCGAAGGCCGTCATGGGAAGGGTCTGGATACGCCCAAAGAGCCGGGTTCGGTAGTGATGATTGAGAGCCTGGGTGAGGCGCATGGTCCAGCGAAAATCAAAGAGACCCAGCAGGCCACCCGTGAGGCTGAAACCCGCGTTGGCCTCGTTCTCGGTTCGACTCGCGGTGTCGTAGCCGCTGGCCAAATAGCCTTCCGCGCTCTCGCCCTCGCTTCCCGCGGCCCCGAACGCACCGATGACCAGGAACAGGGTCATCTGAAATCCAATCACGATAAAGAGCAGTTCGTAGGGCGAGTAGCCCGCCAGGGAATTCATCAGGGGGGCGATCAGGTCGGGATAGGGGCGAATCGGGTCATGGATGGGGTGCCCCTCGATGACATTGTCGATAATGATCTTCACCGGCCAGGGCAGCATCAGCATGGGGAGCAGGCTCAGGAGCATCAGCCCCACCTTGACCGCAAAGCGACCCCGAACAGGGCCCACGAAGCGCAGGGCCCGCCCGATCACCCGAAGGGTTTGCCAGTGGCTCAGGTCCTCGCTCTCCTCCATGGGGCTGGGACGGCTCATCGCGCGGCGGCCTCGGCGGCGAGTCGTTCGGTCTTCACGAGAGCGCGGTAGGCACCCCCTGTCATTTTCATCAACGCGTCGTGGCTCCCGGTTTCGGTGACGGTGCCGTTCTTGAGAAAAACGATTTGATCCGCCTGGCGAATGGTGGAGAGGCGATGAGTGATCAGGAAAACCGCACGGTTTTTCCCCCACCGGCCAAGGCTCTGGAGGACCCTCTGTTCCGTGTCCGCGTCCAGGGCCGCGGTGGGCTCGTCGAGGATCAGGATGGGCGTATCCTTGAGCACCGCCCGGGCAATGGAAAGGCGTTGACGCTGGCCCGAGGAGAGTTTTGAGCCGCGTTCGCCGAGTAGGGTGTCGTAGCCGTCGGGCAGTTTCTCGATGAAGTCATTCGCGCATGCAATGCGTGCGGCCTCCCTGACCTGCTGGTCGCTGGCCTGGGGTTTCGCAAAGCGAATATTCTCGCGTATGGTGTTTCCGAAGAGCACGTTTTCCTGGAGCGCTATGGAGACCCCCTCGCGTAGGCTTTCGACCTGAAAATTCGGCAGCGCAACGCCATCGATTTCGATCTTTCCGCTGCTGGGATCGAAGAGCCGAAGGAGCAGGGCCATCAGAGTGCTTTTGCCGGCTCCCGTTGGCCCAACCAGGGCGGTAATGGTTCCGACCCGGGCGGTCAGGTTGACATCGGAGAGAACAGGTCGATCGCTCTGGTAGCTGAAGCCCACATTGGAGAAGCGGATGTCCTTGTGGACCCCCTCGAGGCGAATGGCGTCGGGGCGATCGCTGATTTCGGGTGCGTGATCCATCACCTCGAAGACCCGGTCGAGACCGATCGCGATGTCCTGGGCCCGGCCCCAGGTCCGAAACACGTCCTTGAGCGATTCTACGGAGCCGCCCAGTCTGGCTTTGAAGTAGTTGTACAGGCCCAGATTCCAGATCGTGAAGCCCAGTGCGGTGGCGGCGAGTTCGGTCTGCTGCATGACCTCCACCGTGCCCAGGGCGGTGACGAAGAGGGCAACGCTCCCGAAGAGCCAGAACATGCTCATGGAATAAATCGCGTAGAGATTTCGGGCGCCGAATGCCGCGTCGAATGCCTTCCGGCTGGCCCCGCCAAAGGAGAGCGCCTCGGCTGACTCGGCCCCATAGGCTTTGATGACTTTGATTCCGGCGAGGGTTTCCTGGATGCGGCCGGTCAGGGCGGCGTTGGTTTCGCGGGCTCCGCGAAAGCGTGTTCGCATCCTCTGGGAGAACCAGGCTCCCGCAATCAGGCTGGGGACTACAACCCCAAAGAGGATCAGGCCAAGTGCCGGTGCGAAGAGACCGATGACCACGACCGAATAGATGAATTGAGGAATTGCGGTAAAAGGCGTCAGGACCAGGACCTGCACCAGTTGAGTCACCATGGCGCTGTCCTGGGTCAGGCGATAGACCGCGTCGCCCACGGTGGTGTCCGAGTGGAAGCGCAGGGACAGGCTCTGGAGATGCGAAAGCAGGTCGACCCGCAGTTTTTGATTAACCCGCTGCAGGATCCAGACCTGGTAGTAATAGAGTCCGATGAAGAGCGGTGCGAGTGCGACCGACAGGACCGCGGCCCAGATCACCAATCGCTCAGCGACGAGGCGCCGAAGTTCCGGGCCAAAACTTTCGGCGCGGGTCGCTGTTTCGAGGGGCACCCGGAAGAACTCGGCCTCGATCTCCAGCATGGGATTGCCCTGAAGCACCCGGGTCCAGAGGGTGTCGACGAAGAGCAGGCCAAGGGGCAACAATAAGAGAGACAGAGTTCCGAAGCCCGTGAAGAGCAGGAGCACATGCTTTCGAACAGGGACCAGCAGGCCCAGGCAGCGTACCAAGATCCGAAAAATCAACCGCATTCGAAGGCGATCGTCGGCGCCACCGTCGCCCAGGTGGCTGAGACCCTGGAGTTCGCTGTTCGGGGTCACGCTGGCCATGGGTTTCGGTTTTGCTTTCTCGTTTCGAATGGTGCCAGGGGCCGTCGCTCAGGAGTCGACCGGGTGTGCCAATAATCGCCCAACGATACCTCAGAGTCGATAGACCCTTTGGGCGGTTCCAGAGAAGAGCGCCTTGCGATCGGATTCGGAGTAATCCTGGGAGAGAAGTTTGAACGCGTTCCAGAGGACGGTGTAGGAACAAGACACCTTGTCCACGGGAAAGTTGCTCTCGAACATGCAGCGATGGGCGCCGAAATGATCGATGCAATGGCGATAGTAGGGCCCAACGGTTTCGGCGAGTTCTGCGGATGTGGGTGGACGATTTCGGTGGTGCCAACCGAAACCCGAGATGGCCATTTGCAGACCGCCGAGTTTGACTGTCACATTTTCCAAGCGAGCGAGGGCTTCCATGGATTTAGCCCAGTCCGAGAAGACCTCGTCTCGCTTACCCGCGTAGGGTCCAATTCCGAGGGGTCCCCCCATATGATCCAGCACGATTGTGATTTCGGGAAAGTCCCGGGCCAGGGCGAGTAGTTCCCCCAGTTGGCTGTGAAAGAGCCAGGCATCGAAGCTGAGTCCGTACTTCCCCAGCCGGGCAAAGCCCTCGCGAAAGCGCTTTAGGGTCAGCATATGGGCCGGTGGGCGCGAGTGCGATTGCCGAATTGAGTCGCTGGCATGCCAGGCTGCAGAGTGGCGGACGCCCCGAAAGCGCTTGGGGCTCGCCGCCAGGTGGGCCTCGAACACCGCCTCCACGGCATCGCCCAGCATCAGGTCCGCGTGTCCAACGATCCCGGCGTTGACCGCGCACCCCACGGAGCCGCGCTCGACTTTCTGGGCGATCGCCTCGACAAATTCGGTTTCGCCCACGGGCCGGAGGGCCTCGGGCCCGGTCGAACGATACATCGAGCCGCATTCGACGAATACGCTCTTGCCCACGCCGTGTGGGATGGCATCCCGAAGAAAGTCGTCGGCGAGATATGTGCTCGTCGCATGGTCCCAGAGGTGATGATGGGGATCCACGGCCTCGAGTTCGGGTTCGAGGGCTTCCTCATTGACCTGGGCGAGCCAGTCGGGTCGGATATTTGTTTGCTTGGTCGTCTTCGTCATGGACTCCGGATGCCTGGGATCGCATGGCTCGGGGAGAGCTGGGGGGTCGAGGTCTAAAAGTCTCGATTAGCGCCCGGTTTCCCGGGAACGCCCCAGTTTTGCTGCGAGAGAGGGGATTTTGGGGTTGCCCGCGCGCCAGGTCACATTCAGCGTGACCTCGCAGAGTTTCCAGCCCTCGGGTTGTCGGACCAACTCGTTGACGTAATAGCCGCCCAGGGTGAAGCGCTCCTCGCCCTCTTGCAGGCCATTCTCGGCGTCGGGTGCGACGAAGTGTTCCGCTTGCATATTGGAAGTGCAGGTGGCCCTGTCCCCGCGGATATCGTGCACATGGTTGGTGCTCGTGTGCTGGGTTGCGGAGAAACCGGCAAAGAGTCTCTGGGCGCTGCGGACCCAGTCGTCGGCGGCGTAGGTGCCCGGGCGAATCCCTGCGGACTCGAATTCCATTTTGATGGAATCCGTGAAGATCGAGCGAAAAAGCTCCCAGTCCCGACGATCCAGTCCCGTCGCATAGGCGTAGACGACATCGCTGATGGCCACCCGGTCCGTGAGAAGTGAAAGGTTTGAGTCAGTCATCTAGTTCACCGGGATCTCGTGTGCTTTGGTGATCACGAAGGGAAGGCGGCCCGAGACCATGAAGTTCGCTTCGTCGGCGCGAGTGCGGGCGTAGGCCGAACTGGTCCCGGATGCGCGAAGGCTCTCCATGTCGTCGAACCAGGAGAAGGGTATGCCGTCAAAGAGAGGACTGCGTCCGGCCGAGTAAATTCCAGGGCGGGCATGGCACTGCACGTACCGGCGAAGCCCTGGAATTTCCGCCGCCAGTGGACCGTGGTCTTCCCTCCAGTATTTTTGGAAAAAATCTGGGGTGACATCGGGACGCCGGTTGAGAAAGGTGATCATTTTGACACCGGTTTCTGGCCCGTCGATCACAGCGACCTCGTTGGTAAGCAGGACGCCCATGCTGCTCGCATCAATGAAGTGGGCTTCGTCCTCGCGCACCGCCCGGTACTCGGGAGAGGAGGCGAGGGCGCGCATGCTCTCGGTGTCGTCGAACCAGGCCTCGGCCACGCCATCATAGACGGGTTCCCGGCTTTGACCCTCGGGTCCCGCTGCATGATTCTGCACGTAGCGCCGCAAGCCGGCCTGGCGCACAACGAGTTCCGCATGCGGGGTTCGCCAGTGTTCCTGGAAGGCTTGGGGAGATAAGCCAGGGCGCCGCTTGAAAAATGCGATGAGTTTCACCATGGGTTAGCGACCCTCCGGGCGATAAAGTTTTAGAGGTCGATCGGCGGTGATCCAGTCGGGCTGTCGGTTCCAAGGGCGGCCCGCAAATGCTCCCCCGTCCACCACTTGGGCATGGCCGGTGATCCACTCGGCGTCGTCGCTGGCCAGCCAAAGTGCCGCTCGGGCAATGTCTTCGGGCTGTCCGATCCGTCCCAATGCCTGAGCCCGGGCGAGTGAATGCGCGAGCTTTTTCAGGGACTCCGGGCTGGCCTTCGGGCTCCCCGCGGCCAGGGGCGTGGCTACGATGCCTGGACAGATACAATTGACCCGGATCCCGTGCTCGCCGAGTTCCAGGGCGACGGACCGGGTGAGATGGATGACCGCCGCCTTGGCGACGCTGTAGAGGTGCGGAGATTCTCCGGTCTTGAGTCCTGCCACGGATGCGGTACTGAGGATCGACCCGGCACCTCGAGGGCGCATGACCCGGGCGGCGTGTTTGATCCCGAGGAATACGCCTTTGAGCAAAACATCAAAGGTAATGTCGAATTCTTCGACGGTGGTGGTTTCAATGGAGCCCAGGGCCCCGCCGAAGCCGGCGTTGTTGAACATGCAATCCAAACGGCCCCAGCGCGTCATGCACTCATCCACGACCGCCTCGATATCGTGTTCACGGGTGACATCGACCCGGAGAAAACCGGCGGCATCACCGAGTTTCCCCGCAAGCTCTTGGCCGCGTTCCTCCTGAGTATCGGCAATCAGAACTCGGGCGCCCTCCTCGACGAAGAGTCGGACCGTGGCTGCCCCGATTCCGCTGGCTCCACCGGTCACGATGGCTGTTTTCCCTGCAAGTCGTTCCACGAGTACTCTCCTGTCTACGGGATGGGGCTACGAGTTGGGGCTACGAGATGGGGCTGCAAGGTCGGAATTGGCGGAACCGTTCCCCCATGGCGATATCGGGCTCTAGGGGCCCAGAAAGGGCTGGGGTTCAGGGGGGCACTTCGGCATTGAGGACCCCGCCGTGTTCAAGGTTGTCGATCTCTGAGGCCGTCGCCCCCAGCCAGGCTTCGAGCACTTCGCGGTTGTGCTCACCGCGGTAGGCCGGGCCCCGAGCGACGTGGGTCGGGGCGTCGGAGAATCGGTAGGGAGACTCCACCACCGGTCTCGTGCCCCCAGCGCGATCGTCCACTTGGGCCACGGTGCCCCGGGCCTGGGCCGTGGGTGACTGAAAGGCGGCCTTGTTCGAACGGATATCCCCCCAAGCGAGGTTCACCGCGTCCAGGGCGGCGATCAAAGCGCGCCGATCCGAAAAGCTGAGAAAGAATTCCCCTGCAGCTTGCCGCCGGAGCCGAATCTTTTCCTCGAGGGGAGCGCCGGATGGAGTCGGGTCCGCGACGCCGTGGTGCTTGGTGAGAAGCTTCCAGACAACGCGGAAATCCCCCGTGATCATGATGGGACCGCCCGGGGCGTCCCACACTTCCCCGCCGCCCCGAGTGAGCGGTATTTCGTCCAAGGTAAAGTTGGCGTAGTCGTCGGTGATCAGCATGGTGTCGAGCATCGCGATATCGATGTGCTGGCCTCGGCCACTGCGTTCCCGTAAGTAGAGCGCGGAGAGGATCGCGACCAGTCCGTGGAGACCGGCATTCATATCCGCGATGGAGAGCACGGGGTCCGTGGCGCTCAGTTGGTCCTCTTCGGACTGGCGAGCCACCAGGCCCGATTCGGCGTGGAGAACCGACGCGTAGGCGGCGCGGTGGGATTCGGGGCCGTCCTGGCCGAATCCCGAGATTGAGAGCATGATGAGGCGAGGGTTTTCGGGAGCGAGGTCGCTCCAGGCAAGTCCATGGCGTGCCATGACGCCGGGGCGAAAATTTTCGATCACTACGTCGGCGCGGGCGGCGAGTCGGCGAACCAGTGGAGTGGCTCCCTCCGCTTCAAGGTCGACGCAAACGCTGCGCTTCCCGCTGTTCTGCTGGGTGTAATAGCCGGAGATTCCCGTGCGCATGCGGCCCCAGCCCCGGGTCACGTCGCCCTCGGGTGGTTCGAGTTTGACGACCTCGGCGCCCATGTCCGAAAGCATCCGGCCGGCAAACGGCCCCGCAAGAACTCTGGAGAAGTCGAGCACACGAATGTTTTGGAGGGGATATTCCAGAGTGATCACCAATCAGGGTTTTGGATCGGGTGCTCGCGAGCCATCGGGCGCAATCGTCGGTTTCGAGGCGCCGCGGATTGTATGGGGTTCAGTATCAACTTCGGGGAGATCAATCTTGCCCGAGAGAACGTCGCGCTTCCATGCCTGATGCTCGGGTTCCCGGCCGTGAAATTCGGGCATGACCTCCTGGGCAAAAAGCTCAAGGCTCGAAGTGATGTCTTCGTGCTTGTTGTTGCCTGCCTGGTTGAGCAGGATGACCTGGTCGACATTCGAAGACTCGAATTTTCGCAATTTTCGGCGAAGGGTCTCGGGAGAGCCGATTAAGCCCGTAGTCCGCTGCTTTTTGGCCTTGGGGGTCTCGCGCCACTTCTGATACTCGTCCCAGAGGCTGACCGAACCCGGGGCAATGGTCCCATGGGTGGCGTAGAAGCGCAGGGCAAACTGAAAAAAGGTCCAGCCCGCCGCCTTGCGATACGCCTCTTCGTCGGTTTCGGCGCACATGAAACCGCTGACGACGGCGATGTTGGGGTTTGTCTGGTAGTCGGCCAACTTTTCCTGACGCTTCACGAAGGCGTTGTAATAGGCGTTGACCCAAGCCTCGGCGGCTCCTGCCGATACAAATTGAAAGCCGAGCGCCCCCATGCCTCTGCGCCCCGCCATCTCGATGGTCTCGATCTGGGAGCAGGCCACCCAGAGCGGAGGATGGGGCTTCTGGTAAGGCTTCGGCAGAACGTTTCGGAGGGGAAAGTCGAAGAACTCCCCGTGGTATTCCCATGACTCGGAGGTGAACATGGGAATAATTGCCCGAACCGCATCTTCCCAGACGGCGCGTTTGTCCCGGAATCGGCGATCAAAGGGGTGCAGTTCGGTGATGGAGGAACCCTCACCGATTCCGAATTCAACTCGGCCGTGACTGATCAGGTCGAGGGTGGATACGCGCTCGGCCACGCGCGCGGGATGGTTCGTGGTGAGTTGGATGATGCCGTGGGCAAGACGGATCTGCTTGGTCCGCTGACTGGCCGCCGCAAGAAAAACCTCCGGGGCGGAGGAATGGGAATACTCCTCGAGAAAATGGTGCTCCACCTCCCAGGCGTAGTCGTAGCCGAGGCGGTCGGCGAGTTCGACCTCGTCAAGTGAGTTTTGGAGCAGCTCGTATTCGGCGCGTTCGGTCCAAGGTCGGGGCAATTGGTGTTCGTAGAATATTCCGAATTTCATAGATGGAGATACTACAGGGCCAGATGCGCCCTTGGAAGCCTCTTGTAGCTGGGGCGGAAATTCTCTTGAGATATGCGGTGGGGGCTGGCGGTCTTGTGTGCGCAGCGCGGAGGGGAGCGAGCTACACTGCCTCCCCGAGAACCATCAGTGTGTCGGGTCCCACCACGAAGGAGAATTCATGCCCTGGAGTCCTCAAACAACGCGGAGAAGGTTTATTCAATCCCTCGCAAGCCTGGCTGTTGCAGGGCGTACGCTGCTGCGCACCGGGGATGTTCGGGCAGCTCTGGCTAAACCCGCGGAGGGGGCCGGAGTTTCCCTTCCCAAAATGACCTATCGGCGCCTGGGCAAGACCGGCTTTATGGGCAGTCGGCTCATCTTCGGCTGTGGTGCTGCGCTCTCCCAGGATCCCCGGGACGACTTGCTGGATCGAGCGTTCGACGCGGGTGTCAACGTGTTCGATGTGGGCACCCGTCGGTACTACGAGCACGCCGAAAGAAACATGCGAGCCTTCCTGAAGAAGCGAAGGGATGAGATCCTGCTTATTTCCAAGGGAATGGTCTACATCGATATCGACCCCGGTGA
>DUCT01000230.1:10918-11210 GCA_012959665.1 Myxococcales bacterium
GGCTGAGCCTGCTGGACCAAAGTCTTTCGGATTTGGGTGTCGACCATGTGGATGCGTACTACATGATGGGCGCCAACAACACTTCGATTATTGAGAGTGATGAAATGTACGAGGCATTCCTTCAGGCAAAGAAGGCCGGCAAGACCTCGCACTGGGGACTCAGCAGCCACGAGAATACCCAGAATGTTCTATTGGCCGCGGCGGCGACCGGACGTTTTTCTCTGGCTCAAATCGCCATCACGCCGGCGGGTTGGTACAGCTGGGCCGACCGCAAGATCCTGGCCGGCTCGCC
>DUCT01000231.1 GCA_012959665.1 Myxococcales bacterium
CCCCGAGAACTTCGGCCCCATCCGGCTGGCCGAGGAAATCGTCCCCGCCGAGTCCTGAGCCCGCACTCCGGGATCCGTACTCTCGATCCGTACTCTCGATCCGCGCTCTCGATCCGCGCTCCGGATCCGCGCTCAGAACCCCCTCCCGGGATCCGCACCCCATATCCGCACCCCATGGGCCTGGGGTAGCCTCGGGGCATGCGACGTTTTCTCCTGATCGTCCTCGCCCTGCTCGTGGTGCTCGCCGCCGGGGCCGCGCTCACCGCCTGGCGTTGGACCCGAACCGCCCACGGACCCATGGATCTGGGCCCGGCGGTCATGCTCCGCTTTTCGCCCCTGCCGGCGGGCGAGGGCTTCAGCCCCGAAAGACGCCGGACCCTCAACGCCAGCGTCCGTGAGATGATGCCCACCGCCGGACCCGGCGTGACGATTCGGGACGCCGAGTATCCCGGTCCCGCCGGTCCCCTGCCCCTGCGGATCTACGCCCCGGAAGCCGCAACCCAAAACACCGACGCCAAAGCTCCGCTCCCCATCGTGGTGTTTATCCATGGCGGCGGCTGGTGGATGGGTGACGACCTCGAGATCTGGGACGGTCAATGCGCGCAGATGGCGCGCTCGGTGCCGGCGCTGGTGGTCTCCGTGGGCTACCGCATGGCCCCGGAGAATCCCTTCCCCGCTGCACTCGACGATAGCTATGCCGCGCTGTCCTGGATCCACGCCCACGCCCGGGAACTCGGCGGCGACCCCCGAAAAATTGCACTCCACGGCGCCAGCGCCGGGGGCAACCTCGTCGCCGCCATGACCCTGCGAGCCCGGGACGAAGGCGGCCCGGCGGCGCGCTTCCAGGTGCTGATGGTTCCCGCCACGAACCTCGCCCCACCCCCATCGCCCTCCATGCGCCTCTTCTCCGAAGGCTTCGGCCTCGACGGCATCGAGGCCATGGTCCAGGCATACCTGGGTGAGAACGGCGATCCCCGACACCCATTGGCTTCGCCCCTGCTTGCCCCGGACCACAGCCGGCTACCCCCGGCCCTGATCCTCACCGCCGAGTTCGACCCCCTGCGCGACGACGGCGAGGCCTATGGGGCCCGGCTGCGCGCCGCCGGCGTGCCCGCCGAGGTGCAGCGCTTCGACGGCACGATCCACGGGTTCATGCTCTCGCCGGACGCCCGGGAAGAAGCCGAGGCGCTCACCATCGCCGCCCTCAAGAAGGCCTTTGCCGACCCCAACTGGGCGCCCCCCTACCAACCCCTGCCCGTCCTGCTCCGCTAGGCTGCGCGGCCCGGGGCCACGGTTTTCGCCCGCGCCCCGCATCACCGGGTCGGCGAGCCTCCTTTACAGTGCCCCATCCATGTAGACGAAGGAACACTCGTCACACTCGCCCAAAATTCTTGAACGCCCCTAGGAGACAATCCTCGTGAGCCGAGATCAAAACCCCGTCCTGATCGGTGTTGCCCAGTCCATCCAGCGCAAAGACGACCTCGCCGACACCGTCGGGCCCTTGGAAATGATGATCGAGATCGCTCGCAGCGCCGCCGAGGATTCTGGGGCGGGCGCCGGGGTTGCCGGCGTGCTCGCCGCCGCGGACACCCTGGCCGTGGTGAGCCTGATCGGAACCCGCTCCACCAACCCCCCCGACGGCGTCGCCCGAGAACTGGGCATCGACCCGAAGCGCAAGTTCATGACCCGAGTCGGCGGCGAGATGCCCTTGGTGCTCGTCAACGAACTCGCCGGGTGCATCGCGGCCGGGGAAAGCGAAGTCGCCCTGATCCTGGGCGCCAACGCCCTGGCCTCCATGATGAAGGCCCGAAAGACCGGCGTCGAACTCGATTGGCTCGGCACCGGCGAGGGCGAACCCGAACTCATGGGCACCACCGAGCCCGGCAC
>DUCT01000232.1:0-1543 GCA_012959665.1 Myxococcales bacterium
TAACCGGCGTAGAAGCCCAGATCAAGAGTTGTAAAATTCCCTGGGCCGACGTCATCCACCTGGATCGAGTCGTAGGCGGTGCCCACGCTGGCGGAAATTATCAGTCGCTCGTTTAGGCGGCGATCGAACCCAAGGGCCAGTCCGCCGGCATTGTCCTCGGAGGAGATGTGCCCGGCGCTGCCCTGGCGGCGGCTGAATTGCCCATAGGACGTGATCCAGGGGTCAAAAAGGTGCTCGCGGCAGGCCAGTTGGGTACGGGGATCCGTGCTGGTCTGGCCCGACAGGGGAATGCAAAAACGGGGTCGGTCGAGCATGAGTTGGACGAAGCGGTGGCCGAGTTCGAGGGTGGCCTGGGTGTGGGCCGTGTAGGCCTCGGGGCCCAACTGGTTCATGGCCGAGAGGTAGTCGCTGATCTCGAGGTTCTCGACTTGATCGATGAGGGCCTGAAGGGAGGGATCGATGTCCGTGCCCGAGAGCCCGGTGATGGCCTGGGAGGTGGCCCACTGGTTGTCCGAGTAGCCGGACACGTTCACTGAAACAAGTACACGGTTGGTGGCCAGGTCATAGAAGGGTTCGCCGATGATCAGGTTGGGATCGTTGCTCAGGACCACGGAGTCGAACTCGCCCAGGAGGCCGCCGTTCGCTTGGAGAACGATGAAATCGAGTTCGCCTCGAAAACCGCCGCCCACGACCACGTCCAGGAGGCCATTGGCGAGGTCTGCGCTTCCGGTGGTGAGAAGGACCGGGGCGGCCTGGGTTTGCAGGCTCAAAATGGTTTGCAGGGTGGGCTCGGGATCACCGGGTTGGGGGATCAGCGGAAGGGGTGCGTGGCTGTAGTTTCCGTTGACGATGGTGGGCCGCGACAGGGAAAGGGTGCCCGCCCGGTCGACGATCACGTCGGTGGCGGATTCGGTTTGCCCCGTGAACTGCCAACGCCCGGAACCGACGCGGATCGATTCGAAATTGCGAATGCGGGCGGCATCGAAGTCCCCCAAGGCACCCGAGCCCTCGGTGAGTTCGATGGTATTCGTCCCGGCTTCGCCGTCGAGAACAACACCATCGACAACAATACCATCGGGGACAAGGCCCCGGGGATCGGCGAGCTGCCCGCCGGGTTCGGCGAGGTAGCGATCATTGCCGTCGCCCAGCAGGATCTTGCCCTGGATCAGTCCGGCGTTGACGACCACGTCGTCCCCCGACGACCCCTGGATCGCGATGCCGCCGCCGGGCAAGGCGAAACCGCCCGGGTTCGCAAGCAGGGAGGCGTTGCTCTGGTTTTCGATGCGGTTCTCTTCCCCGGCTCCCGCCGCCTGCATGACGATGAGCGCTCCGGCTTCGGGGTCGTTGCTGATCAGGCGGCCGGCTTCGTCCGGTGACGGGCCGGCGACATTGATGAAGCCGCTCTGGTCGGCCCCGGAGTGGGCGCCGATTTCGATTCCGATGGCCCCACTGCCGCTCAGGCGGATCTCGCCGCTGTTGCGCACGATGCTGTCGGTCCCGGCGCGGAGCCCGACGCTTCCCGAACCCTGCATGTTGATTTGAC
>DUCT01000232.1:1571-1885 GCA_012959665.1 Myxococcales bacterium
TCGATGCCCACGGCCCCGTTTCCGCTCACCGTCAAGGTTCCACTGGCTTCGTTTAAAAATTCGCTGGGCGAGCCGAGGTTGCCGTTGGCTCCCGCCAACCCCGCGGCGCCCGCCCCGGTCACCGTCAGGCTGCCGGCGTTGATGCCTCGGCCTCCGGCATCGATCTGAAGCCCGGTGGTGTTGTCTCCATCGAGGTTGAGAACGGCATCCAATTCATTGACGATCAGTGCATTTTCACCGCCGCGAATGCCCACGCTGGACTCGGCGTTGAAAGTCATCGACCCCGTATTGATACCGAGGGTGCTGTTGCTCCC
>DUCT01000233.1:0-332 GCA_012959665.1 Myxococcales bacterium
GCCGACGCGATTGCCCGGGGCGAGTTGGAGGAGCGCGACGCGCCCAACGAGCGCTTCATCGTCCGGGCTTCCGGGGTCCAGCACCGCTACGTGATCGAAAAGACCGGAGTGCTGGATCCCAAGCGCCTGCGGCCGCATCTTCCACTGCGGGGCGAGGACGAGGACTCGATCCAGTGCGAGATTTCCCTGGTGGCTATTCGAGAGGCTCTAAAGGAGGCCGGACGCCAGCCCGAAGACGTGGACGCGGTGATTGTCGCCTGCTCGAACCTGCAGCGCGCCTACCCGGCGGTCGCCGTGGAAATTCAGAGCGCGTTGGGTGCCGGAGGCTGGGC
>DUCT01000233.1:345-9040 GCA_012959665.1 Myxococcales bacterium
TGCGTGGTCGTAGTGAGTCCGGAGATCACATCAGCTCACAATAATTTTGAGTTGCGTGACTACCACTTCATCTTTGGTGATGCTTGCACGGCCGTGATCGTCGAGGCCGACGACGAGGACTCACCGCGACCGGGGTGGCAGGTGTTGGGGACCCGGTTGCAGACGCTCTACTCGAACAACATTCGCAATGACTTTGGCTTCATGAATCGTTCGGAGGACGCGCCGCGCGACGCCCACGAACTGGTCTTTCGACAGCGGGGCCGAAAAGTGTTCAAGGAAGTCTGCCCCATGGTGGCCCAACACATCGAAAGCCATTTGGCGGACGAGGGGCGAAGCGCGCAGGATCTCGATCGGATGTGGCTCCACCAAGCCAACTTGGGGATGAACCTGCTGATTTCCAAGAAGGTGCTCGGCCGGGAGGCCACCGAGGCCGAGGCGCCGGTGATTCTGGACGAGTATGCGAATACCAGTAGCGCGGGCTCGGTGATCGCTTTTCATAAGTTCAAAGAGGACCTTGCTCCGGGCGCCTTCGGCGTGCTGTGTTCCTTTGGCGCGGGCTACTCCATTGGCAGTGTTCTGCTGAGTCGACGTTGACCGGGGCGCGACGAAGTTCTTGGCCCGGGCACGGGGTGGGCGATCGGAGGCCATTTGAAGGATTCGAGTCTCGAAATTGATGGACTGACCCATCTCAAAGTCCGGGCCAATGGTCTGAACTTTCATGTGGCCGAGTGTGGTGCCGGTGATCGACTGGCGCTTTGTCTGCATGGCTTTCCCGAGTACTGGATCTCGTGGCGCCATCAGATGCCGCTGTTGGCCGAACTGGGCTGGCGGGTCTGGGCTCCCGATTTACGGGGCTACGGGGAGACCGACAAGCCGGCAGCCGTCGCCGATTACGCCATCGAGACGCTGATGGATGACGTCGCCGGGCTAATCGACGCGTCGGGTGCGAAAGAGGTGCTCCTGGTGGCCCACGACTGGGGCGGAATCATTGCCTGGTACTTTGCCCTGCGAAAGATTCGTCCACTGACCCGGCTGGTCGTGATGAATCTGCCGCATCCCGGGGCGGCGGCGCCGGTCTTTCGGCAGCCCCGGCAACTCTTGAAGTCCTGGTATGCCTTTTTCTTTCAACTTCCTGTTTTGCCAGAGAAACTAATCGGAGCCCGGGGAGCTGGTGTGGTGGGGCAGGGCTTCGTGGGAATGGCTTGCCACCCCGAGCGCTTCCCCGAAGAAATTCTTCACCTTTACCGGCAGTCCGCTCTTCGCCCCGGGGCCCTCACCGGCATGATCAACTACTACCGCGCCTTCTTGCGGGGGAGGGGGCAGAGGCGTCAGCACGCCCTGGGGTACCCGGTGCTGGAGGTGCCCACGCTCTTCCTTTGGGGGGAGCAGGATCGTGCGCTCAGCCGGGCGACGAGCGAAGGAACCGAGCCCTTTGTCCGGAACCTGACCCAGCGCTATCTCCCCAACGCGTCCCATTGGGTTCAGCAGGACGAGCCCGAGATCGTGAATGCCATGCTCCGTGCGTGGCTCCAAGACGAGCCCGTCCCCCGAGCGGACGGGGCGCACTGACTCTGGCTCGCGTCCGGGCTTTGGGCCCGGGGGAGCCGTGCCCATAGAAGCCGTGCCCATACAAGCCGTGCCCATAGAAACCGTGTCAGGGGGCCGGGGTTCGAATGTCCAGGCCGAAACACGCCTCGAAGGCGGCGAAATACTCTTCGTCGGTCTTGCAGGCGCCGAGCTCGGTCCAGGCCGCGTCGCTGATCGCGCTCCGGCCTTCGCAGAGTTCGACTCCCCCCCATGCACAGGGGTAACGCAGCTTGGGATCCGAATCCTCCAGTGCGCCGTGAATCACCCGGGCGACTTCTTCGGCCGGGGTATTGGCCATGATTCCCCGAGCATAAAATTGCAGCATTCTCCGGTAGGTATCGGCGTAGGCGGTGGGCTCGGGGTGCCCCATGTTCTTTGGAAGGATCGCGGTGCGGGTCACGCCGGGCTCGATGATTGAAACCCGGATTCCAAAAGCAGCCCCCTCCTGGGCCAGGTTCTCGCTCATGGCCTCCACGGCCCACTTCGAAGCCGAGTAGACGACCTGACCGATGGCGGCGATTCGCCCGGCGACGGAACTGATGTTGACCACATGGCCCGAACCCTGGGCACGCATGTTGGGCAGGACCGCCTGGGTGCAGCGGATGATGCCCCAGAAATTGGTTTCGAAGACGCCCTTGCCCGCCTCGATGTCCACGTCCTCGATCGCCGCATTATGGGCGATGCCTGCGTTGTTGATCAGGATATCCACCGGCCCTGCGTCGGATTCGATTCCGGCGACGGCGTCGCGCACCGAAGCGTCGTCGTTGACGTCGAGGGCGATGGGTTGGAGTTTGGCCCCGGCAGCGGCGGCGCCCTCCAACAGTTTTGTGGCCTTGCCGACGTCTCGCATGCCAGCAAACACCTCGTAGCCCTGGGCGGCGAGCAGGATTGCCGTCGATCGCCCAATCCCCGAATTGGAACCCGTAATCAGTACTCGGCTCATGACTTTGTTTCTCCCTCGGAGTGCGGCGGGTGGTCAGATCGATCCCTGGACCGGGCGGGCAGGGTACCCGCGGGCGAAAAAATAGCCAGTCGGGCTCCGTACTCAAGGGGTTCGGCTGGACGCCGGCCGGTGCCTGCGCTTGGCTATGGTCATGCCGTTGCCTGACTCACCGGGCCTGACCCCTGCCCAGTGCGCGTCCTACTGGGAATCGGGGTACGTCTGCATTCCGCGCCTGTTTAGCGCCGGGGCCGTGGCCGAGTTCGAGACACGCTTTCTCGAGATCGCGTCGGGTTCGGCGAAAAAACCTGAGAACCTGATCGTGATGCAGGATGTGATGGTCGCCAAGGGCGCGGTGGTGCCGACGGACCCGGTCCGTGCGGTGAACAAGATCCTGAGCTTTGAGAACGACCCGAAACTTTTCGCCTATGCGCTCGATCCAGGTCTGCTCGCTTCGGTGCGCACCTTGCTGGGCCCCGAACTGCAGACCATCTCCACCAACGTGTTCAACAAGCCCCCCGAGGTCGACGGTCGGCATCCCCTGCACCAGGATCTGCGCTATTTCGCCTTGCGCCCAGTGGACGGGATCTTGGGGACATGGACAGCAATCTCCACGGTGAACCGTGAGAACGGGTGCCTGGCGGTGATTCCCGGTAGTCACCGTGAGGGCCTGCGGGAGCATGGAAAACCCGGATGGGAATTCGTGAACCGCGGATTCCACGCGGTGGAAGGGGTGGACCGCGATGCGCGCGTGCACATTGAAATGCAGCCCGGAGATACTCTGCTGATTCATCCCCTGTTGATTCACGGCAGCGGGCGCAACCGCAGCGATGGATGCCGCCGGGCGATCTCGACGCATTATGCGGCCCGGGCCTGCCAACGACCAGCGGGTACGCCCAAGCGCGCGCCGGTTGTTCGCATGATTCCCGACCCAGGGCACTAACCGGGCGCGGACTCAGGGGCGCGCGTCGCGTCGTGCCCGCAGGCCCTCCAGATAGCGCGCCGCGGAGGCTCGGCCTTCGGGATCGCGCAGACCAGCCAGGAGTCCGTCGGCATCGGACCAAGTTCGGCTGATCCCGAGCATCTCGCTGGTGACCGCGTTGGTGTGACGCTTGGTCGAGAGAAGCGCGAGTTTCGGCTTGGCGGCGAGTTCCGCCGCGAGTTTCTCGACGGCTTCGTCCAGGTTCGATGGCTTGACCACGCGGTTCACGAACCCGGCCATCCGGGCCTCCTCGGCGCTGAAGGGCCGACACGTCATCACCAACTCCTTGGTCAGGGCCGGACCGATCTCGCGGACGAGCCGGGGAATGCCCCCCCAGGCCAGGGGGATTCCGAGGTCGATCTCGGGAATCGCGAAGCGCACATCTTCCGCAGCGATGCGCAGGTCGCAGGCCGAGGCCAGAACGAGTCCGCCCCCGACACAATGTCCCTGGATCCGAGCGATTGTGACGGCGTGCATGTTCTCCATGGCGTCCGCCATCACGCGGCCTGTGTCTGCGTCACGCCGCGGGTCCGAGACCCCCTCCGCATCGGGCTGACCGAACCGGCTGACATCGGCCCCCGCCGAGAAAGCGCGTCCCTGGCCCGAGACCACCACGACCTTGAGGTCGGCATGGGTGTCGAGATAGCGGGCGGCCTCGGCAATCTCCTGCAGGGCATCGGAGCCCAAGGGGTTGAGCCTTTTCGGCCGTGTCAGGGTGAGGCAGCCTCGCTCGCCGTCGACGCTGACCTCGAGGGTTTCGAATTTTCGTATCTCCATCGTTCGTCTCCTTGGGGCGCCGTGTGGGAAGGGTGGTTGGGGTGGGAAGGGTATTAAGGGTGAAGGCGGGAGCGTAGAGGGTGTGGCGTAATCGGCAACGAACCCCCGGGAGGGTCGTCGGGACCGGACCGAATGCCCTGGGCCGTGGGCCAATCCGGGATCCGTTGGGGCATACTCTCCTCGGGGAATTTTTTGATCCGTTGGCATCCCGGTGGTGGCGAGGGAGGGACTCAGCTGTGGAATCCGCGAAGGGCCGGGCCTGATGGCGACGCTTGCGGCTGCGCGTGAGCCCCGGCTCCGCGCCGGCCGGGCGCTGGGCCGGAGCCTTCTGCTGGGCTTGGTCCTGGCCGGGGCCGGGGCTTCGGCCCGGGCCCAGGAATCGCCAAATTTCCCAGACTTCCCGGGCAGTCGCCCGCTGGTCCTCCCCGAACCCCCCGCGTCCCAAGAGGCCGACCCGGTGGTGCTGCCCGCCGCCCCGCTCGCCCCGAGTCCGGGGACCAGGCTTCGCATCCAGGTGACCCGGATTGAAGTCGAGGGCAACACGGTTCTTCCCCCGGAGACTCTGGCCGAACTCAGCCGACCCTATATCGGACGCTCCTTGGGGAGCCAGGATCTGCAATCTCTCCAGGACGCCCTGACCCGGGCCTACGTGAATGCGGGCTACGCGAACAGCTGGGCCACCTTGCCCGATCAGGATTTCGTGGGCGGGGTTCTCAGAGTGAGAATCGTGGAGGGGCAGTTGTCGGACGTGGTGGTCACGGGGAACCGTGGGTACTCGGCGGAGTACCTGCGCGAGCGCCTGGGAGGTCCCCCAGGCCGACCCTTGAATGCCTTCGATCTCGAGGGAAGGATTCAGGTCCTTCGCGCTGAGCCGGGCATTCGCTCGATTCGGGCCACCGTCCGCCCGGGCGTGTCTCGGGACAAGGCCATTCTCTTCGCCGAGGTGCGGGAAGCTCCGCGGCTGACTGCCAGCGTCGACGTGGGCAACCTCTTCAACCCGACCATCGGAGAAATGGGGGGCTACCTCGGGGTCGGCGTTCTCAACCCCGTGGCGGGATGGGGCGACCGTTTTGGCATGATGGCGGGCCTGTCCGAGGGCTTGACCGACCTTCAACTCGACTACGAGATTCCGGTGGGGGACTGGGGGACTGGGCTGGGAGGCGATTTCCGCTACAGCGAGGCGAGCATCGTGGAGCCTAGCCTCGAACCGCTTGATATTCGGACGCGCTATTTGGCGGCGGCGCTCACGGTTTCTCAGCCCGTCTGGCAAGGGAGCAACTACCAAATTGACGCGGGCCTGCGGGCCGAATGGCGGGAGAGTCAATCAACCATTCTCGGATTCCCCTTTGCGTTTTCCGAGGCTGCCGGGGCCGACGGTCAGCTACGCGATTTTGTTCTGCGCTTTTCCCAGAGCATCTCGGCTCAGACGGGCAACGACGCTTTTGGCTTTCGCTCCACCTGGAACTTTGGACTGAATGTACTGGGGGCCACCTCTGCAGCTTCCTCCGACCGAGCCGACTTTGTGTCCTGGCTGGGTCAGGCCCAGTGGCTGCGGCGCCTGGAAGGCAGTGGGGTGGAATTGTTCCTGCGTGCCAATGTCCAACTGGCACTGGATCCGCTGCTTCCCTTCGAGCGTTTTTCGGTGGGCGGGCGGTTCAGCGTGCGGGGGTACCGAGAAAACCAGGAGGTTCGAGACAACGGATATTCTCTCGGACTTGAGGCAAGGATCCCGGTTCTTCGCGCTCCGTCGGGTCGCACGCTTCTGCGAGTTGGCCCCTTCGTGGATAGTGGGCGCTCGTGGAGCGAACCCCGCGAAGACCCGGGGAGCCCGGTCAACCTCGCGAGCGTTGGCGTGGAGGCTGTGTGGTCGCCCTCGCCCCGGCTCCGTTTTGAATTGATCTATGGCTATCGACTGCTCTCCGTGACCGAGGCCGGAGAGAAGAGCCTTCAGGATTACGGCATAGAGTTCCGGGTCGTGGCCGCAACATTCTGAAAGAACGAGAAGCGAGGACTAGGAACGCTTTCGCCGGATGCGTGCCGACGCGGCATGGGCATCCAGTCCCTCGAGTTCGGCCAACCGGGCGATGGCATCAATGGCCTTGTCGGGCATTCCGTTCCGATAGTGCACGATGCCACTTCGCTTGAGAAAGGTGTAGACACTGATGCCGCTGGCAAAACGTGCAGTGGTGCCCGTGGGCAGGCAGTGGCTGGGGCCCGCGTAGTAATCGCCGGCGGCCACTGGGGTCTGATGCCCGAGAAAGAACTCGCCCCCGTTGCGCAAGCGGCCCAGCCAAGCCTCGGGGTCCGTGACTGCGAGGTTGACGTGTTCGGCCGCGATGGTGTCGGCCAATGCAGCCGCCTGGTCGGGCCCCTCGACGAGGAGTCCGGCGGATTCGCGTGCCAGCGCAGTCTCAATGGCCTCTACCCGACCGCGCTCGGCCAACTGGAGATCGACCTCGGCGGAGATGGCCTCGAGTACTTCCCGGGACCACGCAATCAGAAAGCATTTTCCAGGATCGTGCTCGGCCTGGGCGATCAGGTCAGCGGCCACCCAACGGGGATCCGCGGTGGTGTCGGCCACGGTGACGATCTCACTTGGCCCGTAGAAACCGCCGTCGGTCCCACACGCGCCCGCCACGGTTTGCTTGGCCAGTTGAACAAAAATATTGCCCGGCCCCGCGATCATTTCCACCGACTGGACGCGTTCGGTGCCGAAGGCGAGGGCGGCCACCGCCTGAGCACCCCCAATTCGGTAGAGGGTCTCGATGCCGAGCATCCGGCAACAGGCCAACAGTTCCGGGGCTAAATCGCCCGGGGTGGCACCCGGCCGCCGGGTCGGCGGCGGGTTGACGACCCTCAAGCATTTGGGATCCACGCCCGCGGCCAGAGCGGGCACCGCCAGCATCACGAGGGTCGAGATGAGAACGGCCACGCCGCCCGGAACTGTGAGGCCCGCACTGGCTACGGGCTCGAAACGCAGGCCCAGTTCGGCTCCGGCCAACTCAATTCGCGGCGGATCCGAGGGTCGAATATGCGCCTGGTAGGTCCGGACGTTGGCAATGGCGTCCTCCAAGACAGTCCGCAGAGCGGGGTCGAGTGAGGCCTCGGCGCGGTCCATCTCGTCGCTGTCCACGCGAATTCGATCGGCGGAGAAATCGGGGTCGGTCCAGCGCCGCATGGCGTCCACCACCGCGTCGTCCCCGCGTCGGCGAACGTCCTCGACCAACTCGGCGACGGTTTCTGCCTCAGGGCCGGCCAGGGAGGCAGTGGCGCGGAGGCCCCGCAGGCGAACCGACCAAGCCGCGAGGCCTTCGGTAGACGTGAGATCGATGAGCGGAAGAGGCATGGGAAAAGCGGGCCCAGTTGAATCCGGCATGAAGTGCCGGTGCGAATTTCGGAACATGTCGTCGAGGGGCGCAAGCTTAGCGGTGAGTCGCTTGCCGCGCCGGGCAGGGCCTCGGTTTGTCCGAGGCTGGGCAGGGGCCCGAGAGTGGGTTACATCCCTGAGTCCAGGGTCAAAGGCTCGCGTGTAGTTCCAAGCGGGCGTGTGTTTTCCCCGGGCGCTTCGGCGCCGAAGTCGGGGGACCCGGGCGAAGAGCCAAAATGCTTCTACCCCACACTTGAGGAGATCCAGCCATGGGAACATTCGCCATCAGCGGCTGTGCAACAGGGATTGGTGCGGCCACCCGAAAACGATTCGAGGCCGACGGCCATCGCGTGATCGGGATCGACCTTCGTGACGTGGAGATTGCAGCGGATCTCTCCACCGCCGAGGGCCGAGAGCAGGCGATCGCCGAGACGTTTGAGGCGTGCGGGGGGCGGCTCGACGGCACCGTGCTTTGCGCCGGGCTGGGCGGACATATCGGAAACAACGCCATGGTGGCTTCGGTCAATTTCTTTGGCGTGGCCGATTTGCTCGACGGCTTTTTTCCCGCTCTTCAAAAGGGCGAGGACCCGTCGGCTGTGGTGATGTGCTCTAACAGTGCTCAACTGGTTCCCGACGCGGGGACACTTCCCCTGGTTAAAGCCATGCTGGCCCGGGATGAGCCCGAGGCCCGCCGGATTGCCGATGATGAGTGCACGGGGCAATTGGTGTACATGCTCAGCAAGAACGCCGTGGGGACCGATGTGCGTCGTCGGTCCCTGGCATGGGGGGATGCCGGGGTCCGGATCAATGCCGTCGCCCCCGGGCCCATCCAAACGCCGCTGCTTCAGGGCGGTCTCGACACTCCGGGCATCGGCGACGCGATCCGGGAATTCAAGGTCCCAGTGGGGCGTTGGGGACGGCCGGAAGAAATCGCCGAGGTCGTGGCCTTCCTGATGGGGCCCCATGGTGGCTTCGTGCACGGCTCGATCTGGTACGTGGATGGAGGCGCCGATGCCTTGACGCGAGCGGACCGGTTCTAGTG
>DUCT01000233.1:9102-48059 GCA_012959665.1 Myxococcales bacterium
CAAAGCGTCCATTTCTGTGGGTTCCGCGTTCAGAATAATCACGCGCGCCCCGGATTCCCGTGCCACGGGCACGACGCCTGCCACGGGGTAAACGCCCAGAGTAGTGCCCACCGCAAGGAGAAGATCGCAGGCTCGGGCGGCTTCTTCGCATCGCTCGAGATCGTCGAGCACGAGTCCCTGGCCGAAGGAAATCGTGGCCGACTTGAGGATGCCGCTGCAGGAGCGACAGGGTGGGTCGGTCTCCCCCGCCCGAACCCGCGCGAGGGCGCGTTCCATGGGGGCCCGTTCGGAGCACTGCATGCAGACCACCTCGCGCAGGGTTCCGTGGATCTCGATCACCTTTTCGGGGTCGCTGCCCGCGTCCTGATGGAGACCGTCCACATTTTGGGTGATCAGGGTGTGGAGTTTTTCTTTGCGCTCCAGACCGACCAGCGCTCGATGCCCCGGATTCGGGGAAGCGGCCGCTTGTGATTGCGCGAGCTTCATCTGCCAGGAGCGGCGGCGGACCTCGGGATCGGCCATGTAGTGCGAGAGGGTCGCCATTTTCTCGGCTTCAGGATTGCGGGTCCAGACGCCCCGAGGACCGCGAAAGTCGGGAATGCCCGAATCAGTGGAAACCCCGGCGCCAGTGAGGACGACCACCCGATCCGAGTCGTTGACGAGATCTCTTGCCGCTTCGATTGCGGTGCCAATGGCCTCTGACTCAGAAGTCGACATAGCCCAATTCTGACGGTTGCCCGGGATAACGCAATCCATGAAGCAATCTACAAAGCAATCCGTGTATAGCGATCAGGTTCTCGAGACCAGGCTCTTGAGACCAAGCTCTTGAGACCAAGCTCTTGAGATCAGGGTGTCCGGGTCGCGTCCAGGGCGCGAACAGCGGGGCGCTCATCCACGCTGAAATGCCGCGTGAGCAGGGCCTCCCGGATTTGGTCGTGGTCCTTCGTGTTTCCTCGGCGCTGGGCGAGAATCCTGTCGACATCGGCCCAATATGCCCGCAAACGATTCTGCCACTCCACCGAGGAGGAGGCGGTCCCAGTGGTGGCCGAGGATTTGGGTGAGTCGGCTGAGGCGGGCGAGGCGGGCAAGGGGAGAAGGGAACCTGAATCCGGCGCATTGGCCAATCCGCTCTGGGTGCTGCGCGGCACGGCGGGCTCCCCACTGGGGTCCCTTACATCGGGCTCCAACCAGACCGCCACGATCACGGCGACGCCGATAGCCACCCCCAGGATCCATCGCAATTGGCTCAACATGATGTCCCCATCGGTTGACCTTTCTCGAAACTAGAGTTTGGCTCAGGGCACAAAGGTATGAGGAGCGGACTCAGGATTCAACAGCAATCGAAGGAAGCGCCATCGCGCTGGTCGTGCCAGTGCTCCCCGTCGAGGTAGGCACCGGTCCGGGCGGCCTCGGCAAGGGTGCGGCCCGGGTGGATCACCGACGGTCCGTCGCGCTCCACCCGCAGCCAAGCTTTCTGGCCGGGGGCAAGGGTGCGCTCGCGGTCGCCATCGCAGGCGATGAGTCCGGGGCCTTCCAGCGGCACTCGCTCGCCCAAGGCCAATCGGCGATGGCTGGCGATCTCCACCGAGCGAAAGAGTCCGGGTGAAATGGGCGCCAGGAGTCGGTGCCGCCCGGCTCCGGGAGCCACGCATTCAACCAGGACTCCGAAATCCTCGTCCGCCGTGCAGGGCTCGAGCAGGCCGCCCACCGGTGACATGCCCACGGCATCCGGGAGTGCTCGGGAGAGTACCAGGGAGCGCATGCATTCCGGGTCGAAGGGCAGGAGGTTTCCGGTACTGTCATCCACCATCTTGACGGCGTCGATGAGCGCCAGGTCGTCCTCCTCACCGTCCACTTCGATCCGAATCACCTTGGCTGGCCGGGCGGCGGCGCCCCGGGAAACTCGGCCCGCGGCCACGAGCCCAGCGGCGGCTCCGGCGACCGTGGCTTCGAGCATGACTGGGAACACGTTGTTGGTCCCCGTGGAAAGCGGAAGGATCGTCGCTTCGGGCCAAGTGCGGGCCACGATGCGACTGGTGCCGTCCCCTCCGAGCACGGCCAGTGCCCCGCAACCCGCCTCGCGCATGAGCGTGACGGCGTCCACCGTATCCGAAGCGTTACAACGCACGCCGATATCCTCCAAGCGAATCTCGACGTCTACGCCCAGAGCCTGGGCCGCGCCGTCGGCGATTCGGAAGGCGTCGTGAACCAGGATGATCTGCTCGACCCCCGCCGCCGCTGCACCGACAATCAATCGCTCCACCTGATTGCGCTTGCTCTCGTTGCTGGAGGGGCTGGCCCGGGCGAAAAGTCGGCGGGCATCCCGGCCGGAAGACGGGTTGATGATGATGCCTAGAGGTCGCTTTTCGCCGACGGGGTCAGTGTGCATGAGAAGTCGTTGGGGCTCCGTTCGGTGGGTCTCCGGTCTCCTCTTGGAGATAGGTTTGCTCTGGATAGCGCATGGAAACCGGCACGAAGGCAAGGGCGGTGAGAAACATGGCCCCGGCAAAGAAAAGGTAGTAGTCCGGACCGATCAGGCGCGTTTGGCCTTGAGCATCCTGGATCAGGAAATTCACCGCCGCGGTAAATAAATTTCCAAGGGAAACGGAAAGCAGAAAGAGGGCCATCACCATGGACTTGAGAGCTCGGGGCGCCTGGGTGTACGCGAACTCGAGGCACGTGATGGAGATTAGGACTTCCGCGGTGGTCAGGATCAGGTAGGCGGCCAACTGCCACGCAATGCTCGGGGTCTCTCCCGCCGCAATCCAGGCTTCGATTTGTGCGCTGAGCAAGTAGGCGAGAACAGTGATGAAAAAACCGCAGGCAATCTTGCGCAATGGCGTGGGCTCGGCCCAACGGGCCACCCGAGGATAGATCCAGGCGTTGAAGACGGGAATCAGGATCAGGATCAGCACGGGGTTGATCGCTTGGACCTGGGAGGGGAGCCATTCCATTCCCATGAAATTGCGGTCCATGGCTTGGGCCTGGAGTACCCAGGCCGATCCCGTCTGGTCGAAGAGGGCCCAGAACATGGCGACGAAGGCAAAGATGATCCCCAGTCGCCCCACGGCGGACAGGCCCTCGGCGCTGAAGAGTTGTTGGGTGAATGCCCGGCCGGCGGGGGGCACATGAATGAATTCTTTCCGCCCGGCCCAGAAGACAACGGTTGCCAGGAACATGAGCCCGCCCGGGAGTCCGAAGGCGAGATGGGGGCCGGAGTATTCGAGCAGAATCGGAGTGAGCAGGGTCGAAGCAAAGGCGCCGAGGTTGATGGCGAAGTAGAAATAGCCAAAGACCCGGCCCAGGAGGTGCCCGTTGCTGGCTCCAAACTGGTCGCCCACATGGGCGGAGACACAGGGCTTGATACCCCCGGAGCCCACGGCAATCAGGCCGAGCCCGGCGGCGAGACCCACGCGCGTGTCGTCGAGGGCCAGAACAAGGTGGCCCAGGCAATACACGCCCGACAGGATGAGAATGGTTCGGTATTTGCCGAGGTAGATGTCCGAGAGCAGGGCGCCGAGCAGTGGCGTGAAGTAGACGGCGGAGGAAAAAAGGTGGTACCAGGACTTTGCCTGGACGTCGGTCATGACATCCGGGGCGCCGCTGCTGTCCACCAGGTAGCGGGTCATGAACACGACTAGGATCGCGCGCATACCGTAGTAGCTAAAGCGCTCGGCAGCCTCGTTGGCCACGATATAGGGAATTCCGCCGGGCGTTCGATGGGAACTCGTCGGCGCAGTGCGATACGCGGCAGTGGACATGGCGTGTGTGCGTCCCGTTAGACCGCGGGCTGTTCAAACGGCCAGTTGGTGGACTCGGTGCCCCCATCCACCTCGAAGATTTTCCCCGTGACCCAACTCGAAGCGGGTGAAGCCAGGTAGAGCGCGGCCAAGGCGATATCGTCCACTTCGCCCATGCGCGCCATGGGGGTCAGGGCCTCCATCTTTGAACGCGTGTCGGCGTCGAGGAAGGGGAGCAGCGCCGAGGTTGCGATGGAGCCCACCGCAATGGCGTTGACCCGGACTCGGGGGGCGAATTCCTGGCCCAGGAGCCGAGAGAGGGCCGAGAGAGCGGCCTTGGCCGTCCCGTAGGCGGCAAAACCCGGCTGGGCCAGCCGGCCCGCGGCCGATGAGATGTTGACCACCGAGCCGCCGTCGCCTTCAAGCATATGGGGCACCACCATGCGGGTGAGGTTCAGGGCCGTGGTGACATTGAACTGGAACGCGCGGTTGAACATTTCTTCGCTGGTGTCCAGGGCCGGGCGGGGCGGCGACCCTCCGGCGTTGTTGACCAGAATATCGATGCGCCCAAACCTCTCCAGGGTTTTCGCCACCGCGTTTTCGAGTTGGCTCGTATCGCTAACGTCGCAGGGCACGGCAAGGGCTTCGACGCCCAGGGCCCGCGCCTGGTCGGCGGTCTCGCCGATTTGGTCGGGAGTGCGCGCCGCGCAGACGATGTTCGCGCCGACCTCGGCAAACGCCAGGGCGCAGCCCTGACCGATTCCGCGCCCTGCGCCGGTCACCAGGGCGACCTTGCCATCGAGTCTGAAACGGTCCATCAACATCGCGATCCTTCCCTTCTTCCATCGACCGCGAGGGCGTCTTCCCGGGTCAGGGGGCCGAGTTCCATCCGGGGAGGCAGGCTAACAGATCGGCCCAGGAAATTTACAACAGTGAGGACTGGACCATGGCCCCCGTGCATTGGTCGGGTCCCGGGGCCCACCCGAACTCGGTGGCCTGGCGGGCAGATGAACTCCGGGGCTCTGAATGGCGACGGTCTCAATCCCGGGGGTTCGAGCCCTCTTCGGGAGACTCGGAAGTGAGGGCGGCGGCTTCGGCTCGGTCCTCCTGCCATTCTCCCCAGCCCTTGTAGCCGAACCAACCGCTCAGCACCAAGAGCAGTCCGAAACCGTATCGGTTGAAGGTCTGGTGCTCGACCATGTCGGGGTCGGCATTGATCCAGCCGTCGTAGCCGAACCAGATCACCCCAGCGACGAGCAGGATGGGAAGGAAGAGAGGGTGGTCGAAAGGAGTCGGCGGCGGGCCGGGCTCCGTGGGCCCCTTGGGAGTTTT
This sequence comes from Myxococcales bacterium, assembly GCA_012959665.1. GTDB lineage: Bacteria > Myxococcota_A > UBA9160 > UBA9160 > UBA4427 > JAZXM01. Next base: position 14,175 of record DUCT01000233.1, read on the forward strand.
CTGATTTTGCTCTTCGGCCATGGCTGGACAATAACAAGTTCGTTTCGCGAGGGGGCGTCCTTGGCGTGTGAATCTTCCTTGACCCGGCCCGGTCTCGGGGCGATGGTTGGGAGGTGGCAGCCAAACAACAGTCAGAGGGGCGCGGGAGTAACTACATCACGCCCGAGGGATATGAACGCCTGCGGGTCGAGCACCATGAGTTGTGGAAAGACGAGCGCCCTCGCGTGACCCATCAGGTTTCCGTGGCGGCCGCCCTGGGTGATCGCTCGGAGAACGCCGACTATATCTACGGAAAGAAGCGCCTGCGCGAGATAGACAGCCGGCTGCGTTTCCTGGAGAAACGAATGGAGGCGCTTCAAGTTGTTCCCCCGGACCCCGGGAGAGAGGGGGACCGGATCTTTTTTGGCGCCTGGGTCACCCTTGAAGAGGAATCCGGGGACCGGGTCCGTTACCGCGTCGTGGGCCCGGACGAATCGGACCCGGGAAATGGGCTCATCAGCATGGACTCACCGGTGGGCCAGGGGTTGCTGGGCAAGAGCGTGGGCGATGAAGTGACGGTACGCCGGCCCAAGGGGGGGATCGACTACGAAATCGTCACTGTCGAGTACGAGTCTCCCCCCGACACGCCCCAGTAGGGACGCCGCCGGTGACCTGAAAGCGACCGCGATTCCCGCCGGCCTGAGGATCAGCTCTCGATGCCAGGAAGCGAGGCCTGGGTGGAGCGCTCGGGGGGGGTGACGATCCCTGCGGACATGATGACCTTGAAGCCGTCTTCGACGCTGAGATCCACCTCCCGTGTTTCACTCTCGGGCACCAGTAGATAGAAGCCCGAGGTCGGGTTCGGCGTCGTGGGGATGAAGCAGTTGAGCATGGATTCGTCATCGAAGGCCCGGGCGACCGGTCCCCGAACGGCTCCCGTTACGAATGCGATACCCCATATGCCGCGCCGGGGATATTCGACCAAGACAACGCGGCTGAAACTTTGCGGTGAAGTGGGACTCGAAAAGATTGCTTCGAAGAGTTGTTTGACACCGTAATAGATGCTCCGCGCGACGGGGACGCGGTTCAGGAGCCGCTCACCCACGCGCAGGAGTTCGCTTCCGAAGAGGTGCCGGACCACGACCCCGGCTAGGAGGATCACTACGAAAGTGAAGATCGCTCCCACCAGGGGCGGCAAGTCGGCGGGTTCATCGAGTTGCGGTCCCAGTGCCGCGATGACCTGGGGGAGCAAAAGGTTGTCGAGTTTCTGGATGATCCAGACAATCGCCCACAGGGTGATGCCAATCGGCGCGAAGGCCAGGAGGCCCGCAATGAAGTAGCGCCGGATGGCGGCGCGAAGGTGGCTCCAAAAATTTTTCATGGCGAATATCGTTTTCCGATCAGGGGTTCATTCTACTCAGGGTCATCGTACTCAAGGTCCGTACTCAAGGTCATCGCAGGAAGGTCATCGCAGAAGAAGGTCGCAGATATCCCGTACTTTGCGAACCCAGCGACCGAGACGGTTGTCGCCCACGCGCCGTCGGGCTGCCATGGAGAGGCGCCTTTCGAGAACATGGCGGGTCAGCTTGGGGCCTTGGGTGGGCTGGGCGTTTGGGTCGATGGCGTCGAGTTCGGCGGCCAAGGTTCGACGAGCAAATCCCCAGGTCTCGAGGTCTTGGTCATCGAGTCGTGACAGAATCTGCCGGCACTGTTCTACTCGCTCGGGCCGACCCGCCAGCTGTCCGGCCCACTTCCCCAGGGAGTCGGTCACCGGTCGACTTTGGCCGGCCACCGTCATGGGATCCCCCAAGCCGCGTGAGGCCGATGACTGGGGACTCGATTTTCCGTAGTCCACCATGCCGGGCTCAAATTCCAGATCGGCCAGGGCGCAGAAATCCCGCATGTGGGTCTCGGGTTCGGCGACGAGTTCCTCGTAGCGCATGGCCAGCATTCGCCTAGGAGGATCCCGCAGAAAGCGCCCGAGAGCCGGAACGTAACGTTCGAGAATGGGATTGTGTCCGTGCGCCATGGCGTGATCACCATCGTAAAAGGAGTCGATCACCGAGGACCAGATTGCCATCGGATGCCGGGTCAAGACGACGTAACGCGCGTCGGGATAGAGGCGCGCGATGAAGTCGAGCACCAGGCCATAGGCCGGTGTCTTGTCCAGCAGGTATCGGCCTTTGGAGCCGGCAAGCAGACCGCTGTAGAGGGCGTCGCTGTAACTGCGAAGGGCGTCGAGATAGGTGGCCTCGCCCTCGGGGAGGTTGGGCACAAGTTCCCGGATGCCCAGCTGGCTGATGATGGGGTCATAGGGCGCCTGGCTCACGCGTTCGTAGTATCCCAGGTGCGCCATCGGGGTCAGGATGTGGGGCTCCGCGGGGGCGTGGATGCTCGAATGCGCGCCCAGCATGCGGTTGAGCAGGGTCGATCCCGAACGCGGCGCTGCGATTATAAAGAGAAGTTGGTCTTGCAAGGTCTGTGCTTTCTCAGGTGTGGGCGTCGGCCCGGATCCATCGAGTCCGGGGTTGAGTCTAACAGGCCGACTCGCTCAGAGCCTGATCTTGGCGATGGGCGCGGGTTGGATGAAATTTTTTCGACCCCGGCGTTCGCGCCCGGGAGCGGGGTAAGCTGCCGGGCCAAGACGAGGGAATAGGGGAGCGAGCATGGAATGGAATTGGCGGCGGGCAAGCCACGGGGACGCGTTGTGAGTTCGGATGCCAGCCCGGCGGATCCGCCACCCCGTGCACTCTCGGACCGCATCAAATCCCTGGCCCTGGCCCTGGGGTTCGATCGTGCGGGGATCTGCTCGGCGGCGCCCAGCGCCGAAACCCGTTTCGTGCGCGAGTGGGTACGCCGGGGGCACGCCGCGGCCATGGGGTATATCGAGCGTCGAGTCGACGAGCGCGAGGATCCGTCTCGACTGATGCCGGGGATTCAAAGTGTCATCGTCGTGGGTCTTGCCCACGATCCGCCCGCCGAGCTCCCCGAAGCGACCGGGGAGGAGACGAGTTCGAGTCCGATTCGGATTGCCAGCTACGTGGGCAAGGAGGACTACCACGATGTCATGCTCGAGCCCCTTCGTGCCCTGGCCACCGGGTTGGAGGCACTCGTCCCCGGCCCAGTGGAAACCCGCTGCTACGTCGATACCGGCCCGGTGCTCGAGCGCGTTTTTGCGGCTCGGGCCGGGTTGGGCTGGCAGGGGAAAAATACTTGTCTGATCGATCGGGAATTGGGCTCGCGAATGCTACTGGGCGTGGTGCTCTGTAGTCTTGACTTGGTTCACGACGTTCCCGAGGCCGACCATTGCGGGACGTGTCGTGCCTGCCTCGACGCTTGTCCCACGAATGCGTTTGAGGAGCCCTACGTGCTGGATGCCCGGAAATGCATTTCATATAACACGATTGAGTCCCGAGAAGGGATTGATCCGCTCCTGCGCGGCGAGCACGGGGACTGGGCCTTCGGCTGCGATATTTGCCAGGACGTGTGCCCCTGGAATCGCCGGCGGGAAGCGGGCGATCTGCCGGACCCCATGGGTTTGCGGGGCCGTTTGGCTCCGGATCCCCAGTGGGTCCGGGCCGAACTGCGCTGGGTCCTGTCGCTGGACGAGGAGGCGTGGCGCGCGGCGACTCGGGGCAGCGCCCTTCGGCGATCGCGCTACCGGGGACTCATGCGGAATGCCCTGGTGGCCGCGGGCAATAGCGGCGATTCGGGTCTCGTCGCGTTGGTCGAGGGATTCGCAGCGGGCGAGGACACGATGCTGGCCGAACACGCGCGTTGGGCTCTCGCGCGCCTGTAACGATTAACCGGGTTTTCGCGCCGCCAGCCGGGCGCATCCGTTCTCCGGGTCCTCCGCATAGGCCAGGGTGCGCAGGCCCGGGAAGAGTGAGGATAATTCTCCCTCGGCGAGCATGTACGCGGGGTTGCTGGGGCCACTTGGGCGCTCGGCCTGGACCCGGGTAAACGTTTCGTAAAGGAGAAGCCCGCCCGGGGCGAGGAGGTTGACGATTCCCGACGCCAGCGGGCGAAAAAGGAAGCGAAAGACGAGGACGGCGCCGCAGGACCCGGGCGCCAGGGGCAGGACGGAGCCAGCCGCTTCGAGATCCGCCCGGACACAGGTCACGGACAGCGCGGAGGTTCGGGCCCGATTTTGGAGTTCGCCCAGAAAGTCGGGGTTTCGGTCGACTGCCACCACGGGTAGTCCCCAGCCCGCTGCCGCCACCGCATGCCGGCCACGCCCACAGGCGAGATCCGCCACCGGACCCAAGCAAGCGCTGGCGATCAGCGCCTCGCGATAAGCGAAAAGATGCGCCGAAACCGGTGCGAGTGCGGGTGCCGGAGAGTTCGAGGTCACGGTCTTTGCGCGAGGAGCTCCGCCAGTCGCCTAGGCCAGTCCGTTATCAGACCGTCGACGCCGAGATCGAGGAGTTCCGTCATGTGTTCAGGGGAATTGATGGTCCAGACGTGCACCTGAACCCCGTGCGCGTGGCAATAATCGATCAATCCCGGGGTGACCAGGCGCTCGGCCCCAAAGTGAAAAGGGATCTGGATCGCCATGCTGTCGCTGGAATTCGGCTGGCCGTCCTGGGCCGCCCGAACAATCTCGACGATATCCCCGAGGCTCGCCCCCAGGGCCGGTCGGATGCCCGTGCCGGCAATGGTCTGGCGAATCTGTGCCTGGATGGCGTCGTCCCCCGCGACCACCAGGGTTCGGTCCGCCCGCTCAAACTCGGCAATCAGTGAAAGGACGGAGCCCACGAGATCGCGATCCGCGGCCTTGATTTCCATGTTGAAGGCAGTTTGGGGAAAGTCGGTGAACGTCTGGCGCAGGCTCGGAATGCGAATTCCCTGGTTTCGGTAGTCGGTCTTGCCGGTTTCGGGGCACACGAAGTGGTAGCCCGCATCGAGGGTCTGAAGTTCGGAAAACTTCATTGCCCCCACGGCTCCGCGACCATCGGTGGTGCGGTTCAGGTCGGAATCGTGGATCACCACGGGAACGCCATCTCGGCTGACATGAACGTCGCATTCGATCATGTGCGCGCCGTCCTTCAGGCCCCGGTCGAAGGCCACCAGTGTATTCTCGGGAACGGGCCCGGCCGCGCCCCGGTGTCCAAGGATGAGGGGGGTCGGCGCATCGAAGTAGGGGTGAGTCATTGACCCTAGGGTATCATGTCCTCCGGCCGCGCCGAGCGAATTGAGGACGCAATCGCGCCCTACTTCGGCGGCCGGCCCAGGCGCGGAGATTCGGGCCTTCATCGAGAAAAGAGAGGTCCCGAGTCCATGCGTGCCGTATTGCAGCGGGTCAGCGAAGCCGCCGTCGACGTCGGTCCGGAGCGGGTTGCCGAGATGGGCGCCGGTCTCCTGGCCCTAGTCGCCGTGGCTGGGGACGATACCGATGAGGACGCCGTGAAACTCGCCCGTAAGATTGTGCAACTTCGTGTTTTTAATGACGACGAGATGCGCATGAACCACTCGCTGCTCGACGTGGGTGGAAGCTTGGCCGTTGTGTCTCAGTTCACGCTCTTTGGGGATTGCCGCAACGGGCGCCGACCCTTCTACGGGGAAGCCGCCCGGCCCGAGCACGCGGCGCCTCTGGTGGGCCGCGTGGCCGAAGAGGCACGCCGACTGGGATGTCCGGTAGTGACGGGACGGTTCCAGGCACAGATGGCCGTATCCCTGGTGAACGACGGCCCCGTAACGATTTTGCTCGACACTCGAAATACTTTCTGAATGGTGGGCAATGCGCTCTCCGGTCGCCGGTGCACTTGCCGATGGGCCCCTAAAGAGGGAAACTGGGGTCTGGGGGAAGCTTGGCGGATTATCCGCCAATAATGGGAGGTTGTATGATGGGTTCGACTGCGAAGCTTTTTTTGGGGAAGACTTTGGCGCCGGCAAAGCGTTTTTTGTGCGGTGGCTTGGCCGCCGTAGTGGTTCTCGGAGCACCGATGATCGGTACCGCCGCCGAAGTGACTGACGCGGCCAACGAAGGAGGCCTCGGCGTGGCGGCTGCCCTGGCGAGCGTCGTCTATGGGCCGGTTAAAGTGGTGTATTCCTTGGCGGGGACCGTAGTGGCTGGCTGCGCCTGGGTTTTTTCTGCAGGCGATTCCGAGGTGGCCACAACCGTTCTCACCCGGGCCGTTCGGGGGACCTACGTGATTACCCCGGCCGCTCTGCGCGGGGAGGAAGAGGTAGAGTTTATCGGCCGAATGCCCGAGTATCGGGCGTCGCGGGAGACGGAAACCCCGAATGTGGCCGCGCCGCCTGTGAGCGACGAGAGCGTTTATGGCTGGTAGCGGCTGGTAGTCGGCTCGCCCCGAAGCGTCGATGGAGGGGGGCCGCCCCTTGCGCTTGCTCCGGTATTGCCGCTCGATTTTCGCCGCGCCCGTGCCGATAGCGAAACATGTGACCGGTTCGTGGCATTCCGGTATTTGCGTATGTTTTACCGAGAGGCAGCAATCGATTTTGCGTTATGAGTGAATTCGTATCCAATATTCCCCTGGCTTTTGCAGCTGGGCTTATTTCGGTCTTCTCGCCATGCGTGATGCCGCTCATGCCCGCCTATCTTTCGCTGATATCCGGTGTCTCCGTAGAGGAGATGGAAAAGGGCGTGGGGGATGCGGCGCTGCGGAGCCGGGTGCTTCGCTCCTGCCTGGGTTTTATCGCAGGTTTCTCGACGGTCTTCATTCTGATGGGGGTCGGCGCCGTCACCCTCGGGCATACCGTTCGAAGCTGGCACGTCGATGTTTTTGGACTCGAAATTGGGGCCATGCAGATCGTTGGAGTCCTGATCATTCTCTTTGGTCTTCACATGACCGGGTTGGTGCCGATTCGCTTCCTCTACCGGGACAGTCGCGTGCAAGTGGACGTCAAGGAACGCAGCCTGTGGTCCGTGTATCTGGTGGGCGGGGGCTTTGCAATGGGCTGGTCCCCCTGCATCGGGCCCATCCTGAGCACGGTTCTCGCCATGGCGGGTAGCCGCGACACCGTCCTCGAGGGCACGGCGCTGCTGGCCATCTACTCCGCAGGTCTGGGGATTCCCTTCTTGGCCGCGGGCTGGAGCATCGAGTTCTTTTTTCGCGCGTTCTCCCGAATGAAGCATCACTTCCGTCGACTCGAAATCGTTTCGGGCGCCATCTTGATGGCTGTGGGTGTGCTCATGACGACGAATCAGTTCAGTCGTCTGAACAGCCAATTCAGCTTTCTGGCCGATTTCGTCGCCCGTGCCGAAGGGGCCCTGCAATGAGCGAGGCTGTGTGCCCCATCGCGCCAAGGGAAATCTCAACGAGACGCGCCGGGTGGTTTTGTCTAGTACTGACAGTTTTTTTTCTCGGCTGTTGGGCCGAGGAAGAGCATTCGTCGGCACACGCGGCTCCGGCTCACCCAGCTCCGGACTTCATTCTTCCCCAGCTTGAGGGGGGCGTAGTGGTGAGCCTCGAGGACTTGGCCGGGAAGATTGTGATCCTGGATCTCTGGGCCACTTGGTGCCCGCCCTGTGCGCTCCAGGTGCCGGTTTTGAACGCCTTCCACGAGGCCCATCGGGATGAAGGCGATGTGGTGCTGTACGGCGTTTCGGTGGATCAGGTCGGGGTGGATGAAATTCGGGACTGGGTGAATGAGCACGGCGTTCTCTATCCGAACCTCGTGGGGGGGGATCCCCTTTCGCGTGAACTCGGCGCTGTGGGCTTTCCCGCACTCTTTGTCATCGGTCCCAAGGGTCGGCTTCAGGCCCGCCACGAGGGGGTGATCGAACGCGAAACCCTCGAACAATTCCTGGCCGATCAGCGCGCTGCCAAAGCCGCCGGCTGAGTCGAGGGGAAAACCCGGTTCCCGTTGCCCGGTGCTTGGTCTGCTGCGAATCCGGCCCCTCGCCCGAAGCTTGGCAATCCGTGGCTGAGAAGAGGAGCCTTGCCGCTTGCCCATTGTCTTGGGGAGCCGTAGAATCGCCCCTGTTTTCGAGCACTTCGACCTCTTCGTCTACTTTCACCTCTTCCACTACTCCCGTTCGGCCCTCGGGCCCGAGGCAACCGTGTTCCGCCCCTCTCCAGAACGATTTGACGAACTGGCCACCCAGGGCAACCTGATCCCGTTGGCACGGGAGGTGATGGCGGATCTGGATACGCCGCTGTCAATTTTTCGGCGTCTGGACGACGGCGAAACGAGTTTCCTACTCGAGTCCGTGGAGGGTGGCGAGAAGTGGGCGCGCTTCAGCTTTATCGGGACCGGAGCTCGGGCGATCTTTCGTGCCCGGGGCGGGGACGTGGAGTGGACCGAGGGAGGGCAGACCCACAGGGAGACCGTTCAGGGCGATCCGCTCGAATTCCTTAGGGCTCGGCTGGCCGAGTTCCAGGTGGTCCACCCCGACGAGATGGACCTGCCCCGTTTCGTTGGGGGAGCCGTGGGCATGATCGGCTACGAGTGGATTCGTTTCGTCGAAGACATTCCCCAGACCAATCCCGATCGCATCGGATTGCCGGATCTGTGGTTCGTCTTTCCCGAGACCGTTGTGGTCTACGACAATATTCGACACACCGCGCTGATCGTGCGGCACGTTCACCTGCGTCCAGGGGACAACCCCGAAGACGCTCGGCGCATCGAGGCCAAAGCCATCGACGAGGTCGTCAAGCGGTTGCGGGGAGATCTTAAAGCCGATGTCCCTACGGCCCCGGTGAAGCAGCCCATGGAAGTCAATCGGGGTATGAGCGAGGAGAGCTTCCACGACATCGTCAATCGAGCCAAGGAATACATTGAAGCGGGGGACATTTTTCAAGTCGTCCTGGCGCAGCAATTCCAGATGCCCCAGCAAGCCGATGCATTTCTGATCTATCGCCACCTGCGCGCCATCAATCCGAGTCCCTATCTGTTTTTTATTCGCATGGAGGGCGACGCGGTTCTCGTGGGCTCGTCTCCTGAAATCCTGGTTCGCCTCGAGGGCGATCGTGTGGACGTACGACCCCTTGCAGGGACGCGGGCCCGAGGCGAAACCGAGGAGGCCGATCTCGCCTTGGAAGAAGAACTGCTTGCCGACCCCAAGGAACGCGCGGAGCACCTGATGCTGGTGGATTTGGGGCGAAACGACGTGGGCCGAGTGGCCGATATTGGGACGGTCGAGGTCAGTGAATACGCGGTGGTCGAACGCTATTCCCACGTTATGCATATCGTTTCGAATGTTCGCGCCAAGCTGCGGGATGGGCTGGACTGGCTCGACGTGCTGAGAGCGACCTTTCCGTGCGGGACGTTGTCCGGTGCTCCGAAGGTTCGTGCCATGGAGATTATCGACGAACTCGAGACGACACGGAGAGGTCCATTGGGCGGCTGTGCGGGCTATGTCGATTATTCGGGAAATATGGACATGGCCATCACCATCCGCAGTCTGGTCGCCCACCAGGGTAAAGTCACGCTTCAGGCGGGCGCGGGTGTGGTCGCCGATTCGCGCCCCGAACTCGAATTTCAAGAAACCCTGGACAAGGCTCGTGCGGTGCTCCAAGCCATTGATCTGGCCCGAGAAGGGGTGGATTGATGCGTCTACTGATGATCGACAACTACGATTCCTTCACATACAACCTCGTCCAATATCTGGGTGAGATCGGCGCCGACGTCGAAGTGATCCGCAACGATTCAGAATCCCTGGACGCTCTACTCGAGCGGCGTCCCGATGGCGTCGTGATTTCTCCTGGCCCGGGCGTGCCCCAGGACGCAGGGGTATCGATCCAGGTGGTGGAGGCTTTTGCCGCCCGGGGCACTCCGGTCTTTGGAGTCTGCCTTGGGCATCAATCCATCGGCGTGGTGTACGGCGGCCGAATCGTTCGGGCTCGGTCAATCATGCACGGAAAGACCTCGCAGATGCACCACGAGGGCCACGGCGTCTTTGAGGGTTTGCCGGATCCCTTTGTGGCCACCCGTTACCACTCCCTGGTGATCGAACCCGAAACCTGCCCGGATGTTCTCGAGGTGACGGCGCGCACCGAGGACGGCGAGATTATGGGCGTGCGCCACAGGGAGCTTCCCGTGGAGGGCGTGCAGTTCCACCCCGAATCCATCCTCACCGAGGTGGGCAAGCCCCTCTTGGGAAATTTTCTCCGCACCTGCGCCGGGGACGGAAGCGCGTGAGTCTCCTGGAAGCGATCGCACGGGCCGTCGACGGCCAGACGGTCTCCGCCCCGATTCTGCAGGCCGCTTTTGAAACCATCATGGCCGGCGAGGCCAGCCCCGCCCAAACGGCCGCGCTGTTGGTGGGTCTGAGAATGAAGGGGGAGACCGTCGAAGAGATCGTCGCGGTGGCGCAAGCTCTCCGCGCAGCGGCGGACACCGTCCCCACCGCCGATCCCCGGACCGTGGATACCTGCGGCACCGGGGGCACGGGGCTCGACACTTTCAGCATTTCGACCACGTCGGCTTTCGTGGTGGCGGGTGCGGGGCTTCCTGTGGCCAAGCATGGCAACCGGGCGGCGACTGGCCGCACGGGCAGCTTCGATACCCTGGAAGCCCTCGGAGTGAAGATCGATCTCTCGGTCGAGCGATGCGGCGAAATCCTGGCCGAGATCGGGATTGCGCCTTTCTTTGCCCGCACGGCGCACCCGGCATTTCGCCACGTGGCCCCAGTTCGCGCGGAGATCGGAGTACGGACTCTGTTGAACTGCGTGGGCCCCCTCTTGAATCCGGCAGGGGCGCCGCACCAGATCGTCGGCGTTTTCTCGCGTTCCCTGGTAGAGCCCCTGGCGGATGCCCTGGGCCGTTTGGGATCCGACCGAGCCCTGGTGGTGCACGGCAGCGACGGACTCGATGAGATTACGACCACCGGTCCTACCCATGCGGCTCTGGCCGAGGGGGGGCGGGTTAAGACCCTTGAAATTCGACCCGAGGATTTTGGTTTACGGACGGCAAAGCCCGAGGAATTGGCCGGCGGCGATCCGCCGCAGAATGCCGAAATTCTTCGCCAGCTTCTGGCGGGAGAGCCCGGGCCCCGGCGCGATATTGTGTGTCTCAACGCGGCCGGCGCCTTGTGGGCTGGGCGGGCGGTTTCGGGCTTGGCCGAGGGGATCGAGTGTGCCGCCGAGAGCATTGATTCGGGGGCCGCCGGCGCGAAGTTGGAGGCGCTGATCGCGGCGACCCGGGCATGACATCGTGACGATTCTGGACGAAATACTCGAGCGCAAGCGGGGCGAAGTGGCGGCGGCAAAAGCCCAGCGGCCGTCCGAGGGGCTCCGCCAGAGGGCGCAGGCGGTGGCCGAACCCGTGCGCGGTTTCGGTGCGGCTCTGGTGGCCAGTCCGGCGCCCGCAGTCATCGCCGAGTTGAAGCGACGCTCACCCAGTAAGGGACTGATTCGGGCGGATTTCGATCCAGTGACTCTCGCCCGGGCCTACGCCGAGGGCGGAGCCGCCGCGCTCTCGGTGCTCACCGATTCGCACTTTTTCGGGGGGGATCTCGACTACCTCCCACGGGTCCGGTCGGAGGTCGACCTGCCACTGCTGCGCAAGGATTTCGTGATCGATTCCTACCAAATTGACGAGGCCCGGGTTGCCGGAGCCGACGCGGTATTGCTCATCGTGGCTGCGCTTTCCTCGGCGCAATTGACCGATCTTCACGCCCACGCGACAGGGCTCGGCTTGGATGTTTTGGTGGAGGTCCATGACGAAGAGGAACTCGAGACGGCCCTGGGTGCTGGGGCAACGCTTTTGGGCGTCAATAATCGCGACTTACGGACATTCAGCGTTGATCTCGGGGTTTTTGAACGAGTGGTCGGCCATCTTGCCCAGACTCCGGGTCTCGTCCTGGTCGCTGAGAGCGGAATTCACGACGCCAGCGATGTCGTGCGCCTGGAAAAAGTGGGCGCCCGGGCATTTTTGGTGGGAGAATCACTAATGCGCCAAGCGGACGTCGCTGAGGCATTGAGAAATTTACGGAGGCGAGAGTGAGCGGGCAAATACGCATCAAGGTCTGCGGGATACGAACTCCCGAGGCGGGAATAGCCGCAGTGGATGCGGGTGCGGACCTGATTGGACTGAACTTTGTTCCTGAATCTCCGCGGTGTCTCGATTTGAAGCAGGCCGAGGCGATCTGCGAGGCGGTGGCCGACAGCGATGTCGAGCGGGTAGCGCTCTTTCGCGATGCCACGTGGGATCAGATTGATTCGGTTTTGCGCCGGGTGGACGTGACGCGCGTGCAGTTCCACGGGGACGAAACCGAGGAGGATCTCGAAGCCATTGATCTCCCCGCCATCAAGGCCATTCGCGGTGCCGATCAGGAGGCCGCGGAGACCTATCCCGGCGCGATTCTCCTTCTCGATCATCCCCACCAAGGGGGAGGGCAGGGGCAGGCGTGGGATTGGAGCGAGGCCGAGGATCTGATTGCCCACGGTTATGACGTGATCGTCGCCGGGGGCTTGAATCCCGAAAATGTGGAACAAGCGCTCAGGGAGGTCGGCGACCTTTCTCCCTGGGGAGTCGATGTGGCCACCGGGGTCGAGGGCCCTGATTTTGGCAAAGATCCCCAGCTGATGAAGGCATTTGTCGACGCTGTTCGACGCCACGAAGATGACGAGAATGGATCGCCGTGAGAGCAATGAAGAGCGAACCCGACGCGAGAGGCAAGTTTGGGGAGTTCGGCGGTCGCTATGCCCCGGAGCAACAGATTGCAGCCCTCGATGAACTCACCGAGGCCATGGACTCGGTGCTCAAGACCCCGGAATTTCAAAACGAACTGGACGATCTTTTGGCCAGTTACGCCGGTCGTCCGACACCGCTGACCCTTGCCGCCCGAATGACAGAGGATCTGGGCGGAGCGAAGATTTACCTGAAGCGCGAGGACCTTGCGCATACGGGGGCCCACAAAATCAACAATGTCCTCGGTCAGGCGCTCCTGGCCCGGCGCATGGGAAAACCTCGCGTGATTGCGGAGACCGGCGCGGGCCAGCACGGCTGCGCGACCGCGACGGCCTGTGCGCTGCTGGACCTTGAATGCGAGGTCTACATGGGGGCCGAGGATGTGCGCCGTCAGGCCTTGAACGTCTTCCGCATGGAACTGCTCGGCGCCAAGGTGCACAGCGTGACGAGTGGCTCGAACACCCTGAAAGATGCCATCAACGAGGCCATGCGCGATTGGGTCACGAATATAGAGACCACCTATTACTGCATTGGTTCGGTCATGGGGCCGCATCCGTATCCCCTGCTCGTGAGGAATTTTCAGCGGGTCATTGGCGTGGAGGCTCGCCAGCAGATTCTGAAGGTCGAGGGCCGACTGCCCGATGTTCTCGTGGCCTGTGTCGGTGGAGGATCGAATGCCATCGGACTCTTTCACCCCTTCGTCGAGGACGAGGGAGTGGCCCTGATCGGAGTGGAACCCGGAGGCGAGGGCATGGATTCGGGACGCCATGGCGCCACTCTGTCGGCGGGAGTCCCTTCCATTTTTCACGGCAAGCGGACCTACGTGCTCGCCGACGACGATGGACAGATCTTTCCGGCCCATTCGATTTCGGCGGGCTTGGACTATCCCGGGGTGGGCCCCGAGCACGCCTACCTGCGTGACTCCGGGCGGGCAGAATACGCGGTGGCCACCGATGATGAGGCGCTCGATGCGTTTGTCTATCTGTCGCGCATGGAGGGCATCATCCCCGCCCTCGAGTCTGCCCACGCCATTGCGCACGTGCGCAAATTGGCGCCCACTCTTCCCAAGGACAATATTGTGATCATCAATCTCTCGGGTCGAGGCGATAAGGATGTGTCCGAAGTGGCCGAATTGCTCAAGGCGGGCGAGTCCTGAGATGAGTCGGATTGCTGCTCGATTTGAAGATCTTCGGAAACGCAATGAGACCGCGCTGGTGGCCTTTGTGACCGCGGGCGACCCGGATATGGATGCCACCGAGGCGATGCTGCTCGGTCTCGCCGATGCCGGCGCCGACTTGTTAGAAATTGGAGTGCCCTTCTCGGACCCGATCGCCGAGGGGCCGACGATTCAGCGCTCGAGCGAGCGTGCCCTGGCCAATGGGACCAGCCTGCGAAGAATTCTGGAACTGGTGGGACGCATTCGCGACCGCATCGAGCTTCCGATTCTCTTAATGGGCTATGCCAATCCAATTCACGCCATGGGCCCGGTTCCCTTTGCCGAGGCAGCGGAAGCGGTTGGCCTCGATGGCATCATCGTTCCGGATCTTCCCATGGAAGAGGGCGAACCCTTCTACAAGGAATGCCGGTCCCGGGGCATCGATGCGGTCCTTTTAGCGGCCCCCACGTCCACCCCCGAGCGTATGGAGGCGTTGGTGAGTCGAACCGCCGGGTTCCTCTACTACGTCTCCCTTCAAGGTGTCACGGGGTTTCGAGATGAATTGGCTCAGGGCATCGCCGAGCGAGTTGAGTTGGCGCGGAGCTTTGGGGATATCCCGATCTGCGTGGGCTTTGGCATTTCGACCCCGGCTCAGGCCGCCGAACTCCGGGGCGTTGCCGATGGAGTTGTAGTGGGCAGCGCGTTCGTCCGGGCCATCGAGGGCGCCGGCTCCCGGGAGGAGGCGGTGGACGCGATCACGAAACTCGCCCGAACGCTGAAGGCAGCCCTCAAGGAATCCTGATTTCTGGATATCGGCGGGAACTGCCCCGATCCTCAGACGGCTCGGGGGCCGAAGAAGTCGGGTCCCAGAGCGCGGAGGTTTGAGCGCGGAGGTCAGAGCGCGGAGGTCAGGGCGCGGAATTTTGGATGGAGAGGTCTCGGCCGGGGGTCAGCTGGGTTCGGCAAGCTTCTCGAACACCGCCTTGACCTGACGCCGGGTCGCTTCAAAGGATCCGGAGTTGTCGATAATATGGGTCGCGTAGCCCCGTTTCTCGTCGATGGGCATCTGGGCGGCCACCCGGCGCTCGGCTTCGTCGGGCGTGCAGCTGTCTCGGGAGACCGTGCGCAGAATTTGGGTCTCCCGGGGGACCCAAACCAGGATCGATGCGTCGTAGTTTCGGGCCACCGCACTGCCTGATTCCGCTTTCTGGCCTTCGAAATAGAGGGGTATGTCGAGTACCACCAGAGGGGCCTGGGCTTGGACCCCGGCCTGGGCTTGCCGCATCATTTCGGCGATGACGGGTGGGTGCATGATGGTTCCCAGGCGGGCTCGCGCACCCGAGTCCCCAAAAACCACTGCCGCCAGGGCGGGTCGGTCGAGCTCCCCGGAGGCGGCAATTACCTGGGGACCAAACGCCTCGACAATTTCCTCCAAGATGCCTGTTCCGGGGACTTGGAGAGCGTGGACGATGGCATCGGCGCAGACGGTCACCGCGCCCAATTCGTCCAGGATCTCCCGAACCGTGGTTTTTCCCGAACCGATTCCCCCCGAGAGGGCGACAACTTTGCTCATGGGGCCGAACCATAGGGCACGGATAGGGGGCTCGGAATTGCTCTGACCCGGGGGGCGGGTGATTCTCAAGGGTTGGGCCCCCGGATCCCTGAATTTGGACGGTGGAACCGGGGCGAGGCTCTTATCGGGGCACTGTTTCCATAACTCCCCGGTCGGCCATGCGATTTTCTGCCCCCGGGTTTGCGGCGGCCGAACCACTCGGATATATTGCCGTCGAATTTCAAGGGGTTAGCCGATTTTTGATCGGCTGGATATTCGTCTCCCACTCCTGGGCGTCCGCGCCCTGAGAGTCCTCGAATTCGCTGTCGTGCCGACGGCCAACGTGTCGTTGGGCTGGACCGACGGTCGGAGCTCGATGAGCTGGTGTGGGGCAACTGACCGCGGGCACCGCGGTCCGGGTGAAATGCCTGAAGCTAAAACGAAAAAGACCGAGGACGCCGGGGTAGCCAAGGAACTCGCTCGCCTGCGGACCGCCATCGACACCGTGGACGCTGAGATCCTCGGCGCGTTGAATCAACGGGCGACGTTGGTCAGCGACGTGGGACGCGTCAAGGCGGGAGGAAGCCGCAGTCCGGTTTACGTGGCGAGTCGCGAACGGGATCTGGTGACGCAACTCAAGGCCCACAACCCGGGCCCGTTTCCCGACGCTGGCATTTCTCACGTTTTCCGCGAGATCATCTCGGCGACGCGCTCGCTCGAGGAGCGTTTTCGGGTGGCCTATCTCGGGCCGAACGGGACCTTCAGCCACCAGGCCGCACTGGCCCAATTCGGGTCCCAGGTGGATCTGATGCCCGTGCCCCATATGGCCGACGTGTTCAGTGCAGCCGAGCGCGGGGAGGCGCACTTCGGGGTGATCCCCGTGGAAAACAGCATCGAGGGCGCCATCAATCCCACCATGGATGCCCTGATGGAGAGCGAGGTCGTGATCTGTGGAGAGGTCATGATCGAGGTCTCCCAAAATCTGCTCTCCCAAACGGGCGACTTGGACGATGTCCAGGTCGTGGCTTCGATTCCCCAGGCCGTCGCGCAATGCCGGAACTGGTTGGCCGCTAGGCTGCCCCTGACCGAGGTCCGGGACACGCCGAGCACCGCGGCGGCGGCTCAACTCGCCGCTTCGGACCCCTCGGTTGCGGCGATCGGAAGTGCCGTGGCGGCGGATGTCTACTCGCTGAACTTTGTCGCCCAGGATATCGAGGACCAGCGGGGCAACACCACGCGTTTCGTGGTGGTGGGCAAGGAAACTCCGGAGCCGAGTGGAAACGACATGACTTCGGCGGCTTTTACGGTTCGACGAGACAAGGCGGGGGCGCTCTATAGCCTGCTTAAGCCCTTTGCGAAGCACGAAGTCAACCTGGCCGCGGTTCAGTCCAGGCCCATGAAGGGGAAACCCTGGGAATACGTCTTTTTTATCGATATGGAAGGGCACGAATCCAACGAAGCCGTCAGCCGGGCACTCGATGAAGCCGCGAGCTACGCGCACTCCTCCAAAATCCTTGGATCTTTTCCCCGGGCAGCCGAATCGACCCGGGGATTGCTGGGGAGGCGCAGGTCCGTATGAGTATCGAAGGACTGGTGAATCCCCATATTCGCGATCTGACGCCCTATTCGCCCGGAAAGCCCATCGAGGAAGTCGAACGCGAATTGGGTATCCGGGGCTCGGTCAAGCTCGCTTCCAACGAGAACCCCCTGGGCCCGTCACCGCGAGCGCTGGAAGCGCTTGGGAACTGCACGAGCGAGGTGCACCGGTATCCCGACGGCAGCTGCTTCGCCCTGCGTGAGCGCTTGGCTGCCCGCATGGGCCTGGCTCCGGATCAGTTCGTCTTTGGCTCCGGCGCCGACGAGGTGCTGGAACTCCTGGCGAAGACCTTTCTTTCCCCCGGAGACCGGGTGGTCATGCCCTGGCCCTCGTTTGCCATGTACCCCCTGGTGGCGCGTGGAATGGGCGCTGAGCCGATCCTTGTTCCCCTAACCGACGCGATGGAGCACGATTTTCCCGCTCTGGCGAAGGCGGTCGGGGAGGGCGCGAAGATGGTGATGCTCTGCAACCCCAACAACCCCACCGGAACGAGTTTCGGTGCCGGGGCCCTGGCCGATTTCGTTTCCGGAATCCCCAGCGACGTGGTGTTGGTGATCGACGAGGCCTATTTTGAGTTCGTTCGCCGCACGGATTTCCCCGACAGCTTGGCGCTGATCGCCGAACGACCCGCGACCATCGTCCTGCGCACGTTTTCGAAAATTTATGGGCTGGCGGGACTCCGAGTGGGCTACGGCATATCGGATCCAGAACTGATCGGTTATCTGGATCGGGCCCGGCACCCGTTCAATGTCAACAACTTGGCGGAAGCGGCAGCGCTCGCGGCGCTGGACGACGACGAGCACGCGCGCAGAACCCGGGAGATGAACGCGTCCGGAATCGAATACCTCAGTCGGGAGCTTGGGAACCTCGGTTATCGGGTGTGGCCCACGGATGCCAACTTTGTTTTGGTGGAAACCGGCGCCGGGTACTATGACGCGCTGCTGCGCCGTGGGGTGATCGTCCGCCCAATGGCCGGCTTTGGGCTCAGCAATCACATCCGCATCTCGGTGGGGACCGCCGAAGAAAACCAGGCTCTGGTCAAGGCCCTTCAGGCCATTGAGGAGGGCGGGGGCGCCGCCGCCGGGGGGGCGTCATGAGCCGCACCTTCAATCGAGTCGCGATCCTGGGCCTGGGCCTGCTGGGGGGATCCGTTGCCTTGGCCGCACGGCGAGCCGGTGTAGCCCGGTGTCTGGTGGGCAGCGGTCGTCGCCAAGCCCCCTTGGAGCGGGCGGTCGCGAATGGCGTGGTTGATGAAATCGCGGGGATCTCGGAGGCAGTGGCGGGAGCCGATTTGGTCGTGCTGGCCACGCCCGTGGGTGCGATGGAGGCGATCCTCGCTCAAGCGGTGCCTGCTCTGGCGCCCGACGCGCGGATTACTGATGTGGGCAGTGTGAAGGGGAGCCTTGCGGACCGACTGCCGGGCCTACTGCCCGAGGGAGTCCACTATGTGGGTGCGCACCCCATGGCGGGAAGCCACGAGCGCGGGGTCGAATTCGCTGTGGACAATCTCTTTGAGGATTCCTGCTGTGTGATCTCGCCTTTGCGGTCGACTCCGGTTGAGGCCAGGGACGATGTTGCCGACTTCTGGCGGGCTTTGGGGGCCCGGGTGGTGGTGCGCGATCCTGGCGCCCACGACGAAGAGGTCGCCTGGGTGAGCCACGCGCCCCACGTGCTGGCCTTTGCCTTTGCCCGGGCGCTGGAGGAGGCCCCCGAGGCCGCCGGGGAATTGGCTGGAAGTGGTTTTCGCGATTTTACCCGGATCGCTCGAAGCGATCCCGGCATGTGGGCTGAAATTCTGAACTCGAATCGAAAGGCGCTGGCTTCGCCCCTGCGCGCATTCGGTGATTCGCTTGCCGAACTCACTCGGGTCATCGAGGCCGGCGATATTGATTCTCAAGAAGCATTTCTGGCACAGGCGCAGGCTGCGCTCGATGGGGTGACGCGACGAGCGTCTTCCCCGACGAGCCCTCGCGGGTGTGGGGACGTCCGATCCGGGGACGAAAACCCGGAAATTCAGGCCGATCAGAAATCGGCCGACCCTAGGAGATCCAAAAACAACTCATGAGTGAAACCAACACGACTACAGCCTCGGAGGAGATGTCCTTCGCCGAGCTTTTTACAAAAGGTCCAGAAGCAGTGAAAGAGGGGGAACTTGCCAAGGGCAAGGTGCTCGCCATTGATGACGACCACGTGACCGTGGACGTCGGCTTCAAATCCGAGGGGATGATCGCCTCTTGGGAATTTATGGACGAAGACGGAACCATGCTGATCGCGGTGGGTGACGAGGTGGAAGTTCTCGTCGAGGATGCCGAGGACGAGGACGGACGTGTCGTCCTCTCCAAGGAAAAGGCCGAACGTCTCAAGGTTTGGGACGATATCAGTCAGGCCTATGAGCGTGAAGAGTCAGTAGAGGGCACCATTGTCGCGAGAGTGAAGGGTGGACTCTCGGTGGACATTGGCGTCAAGGCCTTTCTGCCTGGCTCCCAAGTGGATCTCCGACCGGTTCGCAATCTCGATGGCATGATTGGAAATCGAGCCCAGTTCCGGATTATCAAGTTCAACAAGCGACGGGGCAATATCGTGCTTTCCCGGCGTGCGCTGCTCGAAACCGAGCGCAGGCAGATGCGGGAAACCACTTTGGCCACCCTTTCAACCGATCAGATCCTGGATGGGGTCATCAAGAACCTGACGGATTATGGAGCGTTTATTGACCTCGGTGGCATCGACGGCCTGCTCCATATTACCGACATGTCCTGGGGGCGAATCAATCATCCCGGCGAGTTGTTCAACGTCGGCGATGAGATCAAGGTCAAGATTCTCAAGTTCGATCCCGAAAGTGAGCGTGTTTCCCTGGGACTCAAGCAGATCCAGCCCGATCCCTGGGTCGATGCAGCGCTTCGCTACCCCCTGGGCAAAAGACTCGAGGGTAGGGTCGTCTCCTTGACGGACTATGGCGCGTTCATCGAACTGGAAGCGGGCATCGAGGGACTGGTGCACGTCTCGGAGATGTCCTGGACCAAGCGGATCAAGCATCCTTCGAAGGTTGTAGCCGCGGGGGATGATGTTGAGGCCGTGGTGCTCGACGTGGACGAAAAGAACCGCAAAATCTCCCTGGGCATGAAGCAAACCGAGGAGAACCCTTGGATGCTGATCGAAGAGCAGTACCCGGTCGGTACGAGGGTCAGCGGAACTGTTCGGAATATCACCAACTTTGGCGTGTTCATCGGACTCGACGAAGGCATTGATGGATTGGTTCACGTATCGGATATCTCTTGGACCGAGCAGATCAAGCACCCCAGCGAGAAGTTTGAGAAGGGGGCCGAAGTGAATGCTGTCGTCCTTAAGATCGACAAGGAGAACGAAAAGTTCTCGTTGGGGATCAAGCAACTCGAACCGAACCCCTGGGATGGTATCAGCAAGAAGTTCGGGGTGGGGAGCGAAGTCACGGGGCCGGTGACGAGTGTCACCGACTTTGGTGTGTTCGTTCAACTGGAAGACGGCATCGACGGTCTGGTCTACAGCTCAGAATTGGCTGCGGAACGTATCGAGAACCCCGCCGATGTCTTCAAGCCCGGACAGGAGGTGACCGCACTGGTGGTGAAGGTCGAACCCGAAGAACAAAAAGTGTCGCTTTCGATTCGGGCACTGACCAACAAGGAAGAACGCCGAGCGTTGAAAACACTGGCCGAGCAGGAGTCGCAAACCCAAACGACAACGCTGGGTGATCTCTTGGCCGAGAAACTGGGCACTCCGTCAGACGAGTAGGAGCGCCGGGCTGCGCTTGATTGACTCGAGCGGCTGCCCGGCACGTTCAAACGAATGCGCCGCCTCGACGCGAAAATTTCGCGTCGAGCCGGCGCATGAACTGGGGATCATCAGATGACCAAGAGCGGGTTGATCGAGGAAGTCGCCAAGCAGACGCCCCACATTTCGAAAAAGGATATGGAGGTCGTGGTGAACACGATCTTTGATTCGATGATCGATGCCTTGCGCGAAGGGGAGAGGATCGAAATTCGTGGTTTCGGGAGCTTTCAGGTGAAGATTCGCGAGGCTCGGGAGGGGCGCAACCCCAAGACCGGCGAACCCGTGCATATCAGCGCGAAGCGGACCCCCTTCTTCAAGGTGGGCAAGGAACTGAAGGAGAAGGTGGATGCCTCGCCGGATGTGATTGACGATCTCGCGGCATCGATCGATTAAGCGGTGTGTCATCGGTTCCGGTTCCGGTTCCAGTTCCAGGAAAGAGGGGAAAGGTCTGGCGATGAGATGGATACGCCGTGCGGGGATGATCGCGCTTTTCCTAGGGCTACTCGTGGGGGGATGGGCCTTCGCCGGGAAAAATCTGGAGCCGATCGAGATTGACTACCTGGCGGGGCGGCTGCCCGGCTTCGCCCTTTGGAAAGTTCTCCTGGCAGCCGGCGCGCTTGGTGCCCTGGCGGTTTGGACTCCGCTGACTCTTTCCTTGCTTCGGCTACGTCTTGAGGTTCGGCGATATCGCAAGGAAAACGCGCGGATGGAAGTGGAATTGAAACGCCTGCGTCCGGTCTCGGACTCGGCCGGGGCGGGCGACGAGAGCGAGTTGGGGGACTAGGTCATCGTTTCCTTGAATTCGAACTCCAGCACACCGATGGCTTTCGCGAGCGGGGAGGGGCGGCGGTGAAGACGTCTGCTCTGGAAACCCCGATGATGCGACAGTATTTGGGCATCAAGGCGGACCACCCCGACGCGATCGTTTTCTACAGGATGGGGGACTTCTACGAGATGTTCCTCGACGACGCCGAGCGAGCGGCTCCGTTGCTTGACATCGCCTTGACGACCCGAGACAAGGGCAAAGAAAACGCCGTCCCCATGTGCGGTATTCCGGTGCACAGCGCCGACCAATACATCAAGCGATTGGCGGATCTCGGCCATCGGGTGGCAATCTGCGAACAGGTCGAGGACCCCAAGGCCCTTGGCGGCCGTCGTTTGGTAAAGCGCGCCGTTGTCGAGGTCATCACCCCCGGACTGGTGGGCGATCCGGCGGGGATTGAGGGCAGCGAGGAAGTCTCGGTGGCCGCTCTGTCCATTGGAGAAGGCGGAATACCGGCGGGACTGGCCGTCCTGGATGCGTCGACCGGGGCCTTTCGCGGTACCTCGGCGCCGGACGAAACCTCCACAGACACCACGCCCCACGCCTTACTGGAGGAACTCGAAAGGATTTCGCCCCGGGAACTCCTCATCGAGCCCGGGACCCTGACGTTGTTGGAGCAGGATTTGGCCAAGCGGCTGCCCGAATGCGTTTTGACCCCGGTCCCGGCAGCTAGTTTCGGGCCGGAAGCGGTCCCGGTGGCGCCCGAGGGTCTGCTGAGTTGTCGGGACGAAGGGGCCCGCAGAGCCGCTTCGGCCCTGCTCGCCTACCTGGCCGAGAACCAGCCCTATGCGGTGGCGCACGCACCCCGGTTCGCCCACTACGCACTGGGGGACACGGTTATCCTCGACGCCTCGACTCGGGAGCACCTCGAACTCTTTGGAAATAGCGAGGACGGAAGCCGCAAGGGTAGCTTGCTCGGGTCTCTGGACCGCACTCGCACACCCCTGGGTGCTCGCAGACTGGCGCGCTGGGTCGCGTATCCGCTCAAGCGTCCCGAGGCGATTGGTGAACGCCAGGCCGCCGTGGAGTGGTTGGCGTCCAGCGACCGCCAGCGGCAACAACTGGGCGATGCACTGGCGGGGGTGCGCGATCTCGAGCGAATTCTGGCTAAGGCCGCTCGGCCCACGTGCGTGCCCAGGGATATGGGAAGCTTGCGTATGTCCCTGCTGGCCCTGCCCGACGTGGTCCAGGCGCTCAAGGGCGGCGATGGGACGCTTTTCGGGGAGGGCGAAGCCGGGTTCTTGACCCGGCCCGGGAGCGTGGTGGCTCCCCAGCCCCTGCCGAAGCTTTCCGAGTTGCTCGAAACCTCGCTGGTTGACGATCCGCCGGTGATCGCCCGGGGATCGCGAGGCGCGCTGGAAACCGGCTATATCCGGAGGGGTTTCCACCAGGATCTCGACAGCATCCACGAGGGGGCAAGGGAGGGGAGGGACTGGATCGCCGGATTGGAGGCCAGCGAGCGCGACCGAACCGGGATCGGAACTCTCAAGGTCCGTTATCACCCGGTTCACGGTTATTCGCTGGAGGTTTCCAAGTCCCAACTCGCCAAAGTCCCCGAGAACTACGAGCGCAAGCAGACCCTCGCGAGCGTCGAGCGATTCACCACCGAAGCCCTGCGCGAGGTCGAAGGCAATGTCATGGGGGCGAACGAGCGCGCGGCTGCTCTGGAGCGCGAGATCTTTGATTCTCTGCGCGAGGCGGTGGTGAGGGCGGCGGATGCGATCCGGAACGCGGCCGAGGCGGTGGCCCATCTGGATGCCCTGATGAGTCTCGCCGAGGTGGCCCGTCGGGAGGGATGGGTCAAGCCCGAGGTCGACGATGGCGAGGTGCTGTCGATCCAAGGGGGCCGCCATCCCGTTGTCGAGGCGTTGTTGCGCCGGGGCAGTTCCGATGGATTCGTGCCCAACGACACCGAACTCGATTGTGAGGCCACACGGATTCTGCTGCTCACGGGGCCCAACATGTCGGGAAAGAGCACATACCTCCGTCAGGTCGCGCTGATTGTTTTGCTCGCCCAGATAGGGAGTTTCGTTCCGGCGAACTCGGCCCGGATCGGAGTCGTCGATCGCATTTTCACCCGAGTGGGTGCATCGGATAGGCTTTCTCGAGGCGAGTCCACCTTCATGGTCGAAATGCGGGAGACCGCTGAGATCCTTCGACTGGCGTCCCGGCGGAGCCTGATTATTCTGGACGAAATCGGCCGGGGAACCAGCACCTTCGACGGCCTCTCCATTGCCTGGGCGGTGGCCGAGTATCTCCACGATACGCCGGGGCTTGAAGCGCGCACGCTCTTCGCGACTCACTACCACGAGTTGATCGAATTGGGCCAGGCGAGACCCCATATCGCCAACGCACATTTTGAAGTGCGTGAGTGGAAGGATGAGGTGATCTTTCTCCGGCGGCTAGTGCCAGGGGGGGCGAGCCGTTCCTACGGGATTCAGGTCGCCCGGCTCGCGGGGCTGCCCGGTGTGGTGATCCAACGCGCACATGAGGTCCTGGGTGACCTCGAAGCCGCCGAGGAGAGCCATCCCACGGCGTCGAGTAAGACCTCCCCGGATCCCGCCCAGTTGGCATTGGCCCTGGGCGGAGGGGACACCCGGCTAAACATCCGGCAGCGCCAGGTTCTGGAAGAGTTGGCCAAGATTGACCTCGATAATACGACCCCCTTGGAAGCGCTGGCGACCCTCGGTCAATGGCGGGAAGCGGTGGAGGACCTTTGATGGCGGCGCGTTCCTCATTGGGCCGCAGGGCTGGTCGTGGCGTTCTTGCGCTGGTGTCCTTGGCCCTGCTGGGTGCGGATCGGCCGCCGGGGCTTGGTGACGTTCGCGATGTGCGCACCTGGTCCTATCCGGATTACACCCGGGTGGTGGTTGAGTTGACCCGGGATATCGGGCTCGAATCGGATCCCACGATTCGGCTTCCCGCCAACCCAGGAGCGGATCGTCCCGAGCGCCTTTACATAGACCTGCCCGGGATCTGGGTGGGGCGCCGTTACGCCGAAGGGGTGCCTGTGGGCGATGGACTCCTGCGCGGCGTTCGACTCGGACAGAACACCCAAAACACCAGCCGCCTGGTCGTGGATCTGGAGAGCTACGACACCCATCGGATGTTCACGCTTCGCTCCCCCGATCGGGTCGTGATCGACGTCTATGGCAAGGCGAAGAGAAAGCCGACCGAAAAATCCTCTAGGGGCGGGCCGGCAGGGAGTTCGCGGCTCTCCATGCAATCGCGCCGGCTCAAGACCATAGTCATTGACCCGGGCCATGGAGGCAAGGATCCGGGCGCGGTGGGCATCGGCGACGTGCATGAGAAGGACATCAACCTCAAGCTGGCGCAATTGCTGGCGAAGAGGCTTCGCGCCCGATCCTTCAAGGTCGTGATGACTCGAACCGATGACCGTTTCATTGACTTGGAAGGCCGAACCGCGTTCGCCGAATCCGAAGGAGGCGACGTTTTTATTTCCATCCACGTCAACGCCTCTGAAAACAAAAACCTCCGCGGGATTGAGACTTACTACCTCGACGAGGAGCACGAGCGTCACAACGTCGAGGTGGCGGCTCGGGAGAACGGGGTACGCCCCAGCGAGGTGGATGCCCTGCAACAAACCCTCTCGCGCCTGCGAGTCGCCGAGGCTTCAAAGCTCTCGCAGTCCTTGGCCAGTTACGTTCACCGGGATCTCACCAAAGGCCTTTCCCAAACCTATGGTCAGGTGTCCGACTTGGGGGTCAAGAAGGGCCCGTTTTACGTCCTCTTCATGTCCAGCATGCCTGCCATCTTGGTTGAGACGGGTTTTCTGACGAACCCCAAAGACGCCAAACTCCTGAGCAGTGATCACTATCTCGACGTCATGGCCGCGCAAATTGCCGCGGGCCTGGGTCACTATCGGAATCGGGGCGACCAGCGAGCCCACCGCCTGGCCCCGGGTGGCCCAGACTCGCGGAGCCGTCTCTAGTGACCGGACCGGTCATCGATGTCCGCCTGGCGGACCTCAACGCGTCGGACCTCCCCCTGGCACGGGCAGTGCCGGCGGCCGTGCGGACCTATCTGGAAGCCGCGCGGCGCTATCTCACCGAAGTACACCGGGAATCGGCGTCCGGCCGAGTGGTAAACGAGGCCAATTCCGACCTCACGGATCGACTGATCCGGAGACTCTTCGGACTCGTTGAAGAACTTATCGTCGAGCAGGGAGGCGACCTCGAGTCCGGGGTTTCCGTGGTCGCGGTGGGGGGCTTCGCCCGCCGGGAGATGTCAATCCATTCGGATGTGGATCTCCTGATCCTGTATCGAGATGAGCTGACCCCCTACGTCACCACCGTTGCCGAACGCCTGCAGTATTGGCTCTGGGATGCGGGTTTGACCGTGGGGTGTGCCACTCGGACCATCGCCGATACCCTGGCCATGGGACGCGAGGACGTCACGGTGCGGACGACGGTTCTGACCGCCCGGTTCCTGTGTGGCGATGGAGAGTTCTTCCACGAATTCGCCGACACGATCCGCCGGGAACTGCTCAATGACGTGGTCGTTTTCATTCGCGAGCAGGTCGAATTGCTAGAAAAGAGACACCGGGCCTTCGGTGAATCGCTTTTTCTTTTGCAGCCCAATGTCAAGGAGGGCGCGGGCGCCTTGCGGGACTATCACGCTGCCTACTGGGTGGCGCGCGGAGCCCAACCCTCCCTGCGTAACGTGGATGACCTTCTTCATTTCGGTCTCCTCACCGAGAGCGAGATGACCGAGTTCCGCAGTGCCCTCGACTTTATCTGGCGGGTTCGGAACGAACTCCATCTGCGGGCGGGTCGCGCCAACGACCAGATGAATTTCGAAGTTCAGGAGCATGTGGCCGAGGCCATCGGCTACGGGGCCATGGCGGATTTTGCCTTGGGTGAGAGCCAAAACGGGTCCGCTCAGGAGTCGCTTGTGGAATTGCGATTCACTCCGGACAACCCGGATTTGCCTGTCGAGCGCTTCATGCGCGACTACTACATCCACGCTCGAGTGATCAAGGCCCACTCGGAGTTGGTGATTGCCCAATGCTTGGCCCGGGCCGCGGGCGGGCGGGGCGAGGTTCAGGAGCGAGTCGAAGTGGAAGAGGGCTTCAACCTCGCTAACAATCGGCTTGAGATCCCCCATTCTGCCCATTTGCGCGAGCGACCGATTCGGATCCTCCTCGCCTTCGAGGTGGCCCAGAATCACGATGTTCCCCTCTCGCGCATGGCTCAGCGTTTTGTTCGCGAGAATCTGGAACTTTTGGACGAAAAGAGGCGCGGCGACTCGGCGTTCTCGGCGTGCTTCATGCGAATTCTCAACGCCCGAAACCGGGTCATGCGAACCCTGATGATGATGAACGACGTGGGCCTGCTGGCGGCTTTTGTCCCAGAGTGGGAACACGTCGTATGCCGCTGGCAGCACGTGATCTATCACACCTATACGGTGGACGTGCACTCCATCTTTCTAGTCGAGGAACTGCGGCGTCTTTGGCGCGGAAAATATGCCCGGGCCATGCCCGAGTTGTCCGAGTTGATGCAAGAGGTGGACGATCGACCGGCACTTTATCTCGGGTGCCTGTTGCACGATATTGGAAAGGGTTTCGGGGGAGACCATTCGCAAAAGGGGGCAGTCCGGGCCATCCGCTCCCTGGAACGACTGGGATTGAGCGAGGAGCGCACCATGCGGGTGCTCTTCGTCGTTGAGCACCACCTCCTGATGTCTCATCTGGCCCAAAGTCGTGATCTCTCGGATTCGCGGCTGATTCTCGAACTCGCGCAACTCTGCGGGGATCGGGTCAATCTACGCAACCTCTATCTCGCGACCTTTGCCGATATCCGCGCCTCATCCCGTGATGCGTGGACGGACTGGAAGGGCCAGCTGTTGCGGGAACTCTTTGAGCGGGCGGCCGAGATGCTCGAGACCGGGGCCGACAATCCCGACAAGGCCATGGAGTTGATCGAGGCCCGGGTAGAGGTCCGCCGGGCGGGTGCTCGGGAGGAGTTGACCCGGCAGGGGGTTGGCCAGGAGAAGGTGGACGAATTTTTTGAGGAAATGCCCCGGCGCTATTTCATTGGACACACCCCGAAGCAGATCGCCCGGCACGCCAAGGTGGTTCTTCGGCACGCGGAGAAGCGTGTGCCCACCACGGGTTTTCGGGAGATGCGCGGCGGCTTCACCGAGTTCATTCTTTGTACGGCCGATGCCCACGGTCTCTATTCCAATGTGGCGGGCACACTGTCGGCGCACCGCTTCAACATTCTGGGTTCCAACGTCTACACCAGTCGAATGGGCCTGGCCCTGGAGATCTATCGGTTGACGTCTCCTTCAGGGGGCCCCGAGGAGCGGGAGATGGCCTGGGGGGAGTTTGAACAGAGCCTGTGCGGTGTCCTTGGGGGTGAAATTTCGCTCGAGGGACTGGTGCGCCAGGGCCGGCTTCCTCTGGGCGGTCCGACGCTCCCCGCTCGCCAACCCCCTCGCGTGATGATCTCAAACACCGAAAGCGATTTTTATACTCTGGTGGATGTCATTGCCGACGATCGGATCGGGCTGCTCTACGACGTAACGCGTTGCCTCGGTGAGCACGGGCTGGAGATCTACATTTCCAAGGCCGCAACCATCAAGGACCAGGTGACTGACACCTTCTACCTCAAGGGTCCCGATGGGCGAAAACTGCGCGATCCCGACGCCCTTGAACGTCTCGAAGAGGACCTTCTCGCGGCGGCGAAACTCAACGACGACGCCGATCAATCGGGTTCGGGTCGGAGGCCGCGAGAATGAAATCAGCGGCAACTTCGTGGGGCGGCGCCCCCGTCGACATGGATGGTCTGCGCGATCGCTACCTGAATTATGCTCGGCTCGAGCAGGGCCTGGCCAAGAAGACCATCGAGGCCTACGCGAGCGACCTGATGCGCTTCATCCGCTACGTGGAGACCCTCGGTATCACCGAACCCCGGGAACTGACCCGGAACTGCGTTCTGGGATTTGTCGAGCAATTGGCCGAAGAAGGCCTAGTCGCCAGAAGTCGGGCTCGAACCCTCTCTGCCCTTCGGCGGATGATCGCCTTCGCGGCGGCGCATCACTGGCTTGAGTCGGATCCCTTGGAAGCCATTTCCACGCCTCGGCAGGGGCTTGGCCTACCGAAAGTACTTCGCACGGACGAAACCGAAGCGTTGCTCGCGGCGGTGGATACGAGTACACCCCTCGGTCTTCGCGATCGAGCCATGATTGAACTGCTTTATGGGTCGGGGCTTCGCGTCAGCGAACTGGTCGGGCTCCCTCTTTCGGGCTTCGATATCCAGGCGGGCCTACTGCGGGTCGTGGGCAAGGGAAACAAGGAGAGGGTGGTGCCGGTGGGGGAGTCCGCATCGGCGGCTGTCCAAGCGTATCTGCGCGAAGGGCGGCCCCGCTTGCTGGGGGGTCATCCGGACCGGGATCGGGCTATTTTTCTCAGTCGCCGTCGATCCTCGATGACCCGCCAGAATTTTTTTCTGATGCTGCGCAAACTCGCCCGAGAGGCCGGAATTCCCCAGGAACGGGTGTCACCCCACGTGCTCCGGCATGCCTTTGCAACGGATCTTCTCGAAGGGGGCGCCGACTTGCGCTCGATCCAGGCCATGCTGGGTCATTCGGATCTTTCGACCACCCAGATCTATACCCACGTCAGCCGGGGGCGTCTGCGCGAAACCGTCGAGGAGCGCCATCCCCGGGGAAGCGGAAAGCCGAGGGGGCGATGAGGTCTTCCCTGTCGTTGAATAAAGCTCTGGGAAGCCTGCCTCCCGCGTGCCTGCCCCTTGTCCAATCCCTGGGCGAAGAAGCCAGGGCCAGCGGAGGCGCAGTTTATCTGGTGGGGGGTTCGGTTCGTGACATCCTGCTTGAGCGACCCATTCGCGATGTCGACCTGCTGGCGGTACCCGGAAAGCATGCCTTGCGTATCGCCCAGGCGGCCGCGCCCCCAGAGGCACGCGTGGTGGAATTCGGTCGCTTTGGCACTCTCCGGATCGAAACCGCGGAGTGGGCGGTTGATCTTGCGGGGGCACGAGCGGAATCCTACGCGCGGCCCGCGGCGCTGCCCACGGTGCGCCCCGGATCTCTCGAGGAGGACTTATTGCGCCGGGATTTTTCGGTGAATGCCTTGGCGCTCGCGCTGCCTTCCGAGTCGGAGCAGGACCCCCTGGAAGTGCTGGACGTATGCAGCGGTCTGGCCGATCTCGAGTCCCGAACCCTGCGAATTCTCCATCCCCGAAGCTTTCACGACGATCCGACACGAATTCTTCGTGCGGCTCGCCTGGCTCCCCGGCTGGGTTTCAAACTCGCTCGCGCCACGCGATCGGCCATGCGGGATGCCTTGCGCGACGGGGCGATGGGGGGCGTGAGTGGCGAGCGCTTGCGTCGGGAGTTCGAAAAAATGTTTGCCGACGTCCACCTTGGGTTGGAGCCGGGCCTCGCGCTCCGCCAACTCGCTCAGTGGCACGTTCTCTCGGCCCTGGAGCCGGGCCTCGAGTGGCCCAAAGAGACCAATGCGGCGATGCGGCGCCTGGGCAAAGGTATCGCCGAACCCGAGTGGCGAGCCCACCGGTACCGGCCCTGGGTGCCGGGGCTGGCCCTCTGGCTCGCGCCTTTGCGGCCCGCCCTGAGGCGTCGTGTTCTCCAGCGTTTCGCCGTGCGGGGCGAGGCCGCCGACCGCATCGCGGGATTTGGCTCCGAACGCGACCGACTCCTGCGCCGCTTGGGCAAGGCCCGGGGGAGGGGGGCGGTAGACGCTGTGCTGACCGGTATTCACGAAGAAAATCTTCAGGCGCTGGTGGCTTGCTCCGAACCCCTGCTCCGGCGCCGAATTTTGCGCTGGGCCGCGGAGGACCGAACTCGGCGGGCGCCGCTGAACGGGGACGATCTAGCCAAGTTGGGGCTCGAGGGCCCGGCGGTCGGCAAGGTGCTTGGCCGGATTCGTGCCGCGCATCTGGACGGCGCCATCGCCAACCGCGAGGAGGCGTTGGGCCTGGCCGTGGAATGGGTTCGGAGAAGAGGGGTGGGCGAGGCTCGCAATGGGAAGAAGAAATAGGGGCTGTTGGGCGCTTCCGAGGGGCTGCCGGTTGCCGAGGTGGGTGGAATCCCTCATACTCAGGCCGAAGCCCGTCCCCGTGACCCAATCCCGAAACCGGCTCCCCCCTGGCGTCCCCTTCGTATGACTCTGAGCGATGCCCACAGCGAGCCCGGCTCTTACTCGCCCCTGCAAGGGGCCGAGGGGGTGCCCGCGTATGCGGTCAAGCTTCCGGTCTTCGAGGGCCCTCTAGACCTGCTCTTGCACCTGATTCGGCAGAACGAGGTGGAGATCGTCGACATCCCCATCTCTCAGATCGGCGAGCAATATCTCGCCTACATCGAGGTGATGGAAGAACTCAATATCGATATCGCAGGCGAGTACTTGCTGATGGCCGCGACCCTGGCCCTGATCAAGTCCCGCATGCTGCTGCCTCGGGAGAGCTTGGCGGACAGCGCCGAAGGCATCGATCCCCGCGCCGATCTCATCGCCCGCTTGCTCGAGTACCAGCAGTACAAGGAGGCGGCCGAGACCCTCTCTCGGCGCCGACTGCTTGGACGCGATGTGTATCGGGCCGAGGGGCCAGGCCCCGAATCCATTCCCGAGGCGACCCGAGAGATCGAGGTGGGCCTGTTCGATCTTTTGGAAGCCTTTCGTACGGCCCTGGCGTCCGCGCAGGCAGGCGATCAATTTCACGAAGTGGAGAGCGAGGAAATCACGGTTCGCGATCGGATGGGTTTCATCATGAGTCTCTTTGACACGGCGGACACTGTGGAGTTTATGCAGATTTTCCAAGGAGAGAATGCCACTCGGCCGAGCCGGGCAATGGTTGTGGCCACCTTTCTTGCCATGCTGGAACTGGCTCGCCTCTCCGCACTCCGTCTCTTCCAGAGCCTCAACGACGCCGGCGCGCCCCAGGGCGAAATTCGACTGCGCGCGGTCCGAGACGACCAGGACGGACCCAATTGGGCCGATCGCATTACGGACACCATGTGAGGATTTGAGATGGAAGCTTCCCAACAACGCCGAGTGATCGAGGCCCTGATCCTCGCATCCCCCGATCCCGTCACCCTGCAACGGCTTGTCGCGATTGTGGCCGGGTTGACCCCGGCCGTGGCCAAGGATCGAATCAACGAACTGAACGCCGAGTATGAGGCCCAGAGTCGCGCCTTCGATATTTGGGAAGTGGCCGGAGGTTTCCAGGTTCGTACCCGGGCGGAGTTTTCCGGTTATGTCCAGCAACTTCGAAAGGATCGGCCCCTGCGGCTCTCCCAGGCGGCCCTCGAGAGCCTCGCCATCGTGGCCTACAAGCAGCCCCTCACCCGGGCCGAACTCGAACTCGTTCGCGGCGTCGACTCCGGGGCGGTTCTTCGTAGCCTGCTGGATCGTCGCCTGCTGCGGCTGCTCGGGCATCGTGAAGTCCCCGGGCGCCCGCTGATCTACGGAACCGGTAAACGCTTCCTCGAAGTTTTCGGCTTGGAGTCACTCAAGGAACTGCCCTCCCTGCGCGAACTCGAGGAACTTGCTCGGGAGCAGGGCGTGGTCTTGGCCGACCAGGAGGCCGGGGAAAGCGAGTCTGCCGAAGAGACTACTGAATCAGCCGAGGGGACGGATGTCGAGGCCCCCGATGGGGTCCAAGCGGCTGAGCCCGGGTCGGGGGCGGAAGACAGAGGCGAGGCCGAGGAGGGTGCGGGGCTGGGCGGCGAGCCGGTTGTTGGGGCCGCAGGCCAGAATCCGCTCCCGGACGATGGGCAGGCATCGGCTTCGGACGATGGGCAGACGCCCGCTTCGGACGATGTGCTGGCTCTCGCTTCGGACGATGCCCCCGCCGAAATCGCCAGGGACACCGGGAATCGCCCAGCACCTCTCACCCAGGCGCAACGGGGAAGTGCGTCCCCCGTCGCGCCCGAGTAGTCCGGTGGCACACGGACAATCGCCCCGACATACCCGGAAGCGCCCGGTCGTGGATCCGGAGGCCTCGGCCCCGACTAAAATCCGGATTCAAAAGATCCTGGCCTCGGCGGGACTTGCGTCGCGGCGCGGCTCCGAGGATTTGATTCGGACCGGGCGGGTTTCGGTGAATGGTCGGGCTGCCGTTCTCGGGGATTCGGCCGAACTCGGTACCGATGTGATCACCGTGGATGGCGAGCGTATCCGGATCGAGCGTCCGCGTTACTGGATGCTCCACAAACCGACATCGGTGGTGACGACTGTCTCGGATCCCCACGGACGCAAGACGGTCATGCACCTGCTGCCCGAGGGCCTCGGCCCCATTCATCCAGTGGGGCGACTCGATCGCGATAGTTCGGGCCTGCTGCTCTTGACCAACGACGGGGAACTGACTCAACTTCTGTTGCATCCGTCGCATCAGAGCGAGAAGGACTACCGGGTGACAGTGAAGGGCACACTGGACCAGGAGCAGGTGGAGAAGATCCAGAAGGGGCTCTATCTCGAGGACGGCCGCACGGCGCCTGCCAAGCTCAACAAACTTCGCGCCGATCCCGACACGGGCACGAGTACCTTCGTGTTGACCCTGATCGAAGGCCGCAAACGTCAGATTCGGCGCATGATGCTGGCTGTGGGAAGGCCCGTGAAGAAACTGACCCGTATTCGCATGGGGCCCATCGTGTTGGGGCGCTTGCCGGTGGGCAAGGCACGACCGCTCCGGGCTGAAGAGGTTCGCAGCCTGAAGGCCTACGCGGCAAAACTCAAACCCGCACCCCGGGCCCGCAAGCGGTCCCCAGGAGCGCCGAGCAAATCGCCGCCCAGGAGCGATCGGCGGCGCTAGAGCCCGACGGGGAATCAGCCCGGGGGCGTTCCCTTGCCTCGCCGGCCGATTCGATCCACCAGCCCCGTGGCGGCCAGGCCGACCAGGATCAGCCCGACGGAAACCGCCGCTTGGCCAGGCTCTGGGGTGAAGCGTTCGGTGGGCCAGTCCGACCGGTCCAGGGTGCGGGCGGCGGTTTCTGTCAGGACGCTTCCCTTGTGGAGATCCCCCGGTTGGGGTTCCACGGATCCCTGAAAGGGATAGAGGCCCACCACGGAACCGAGCAGGAGTCCGAGCAAGATGCCCAGGGTGGGCTTTTCAAAGCGACCCAGGAGCCAGCGAATCAAGTTCGCGACGCCCACGATACCCACGACAACCCCGATGCCCACGGGCACGAGAACCACGGCGGCCTCGGTCGCCCCGGAGCGGTCAAAGGCCCCGGACAACAGGGCCTGCTTGAGGCCATCGATGGCGCCGAGGATGGGTTCATACTGGCCCAGCAGGAGCAAAAGGTAGCCCCCGCTGACCCCGGGCAGAATCATGGCCGATGCCCCCGCGAGCCCAGAAACCATTAGGAGCAGGGGG
>DUCT01000233.1:48144-59834 GCA_012959665.1 Myxococcales bacterium
TGCCCGGGCGCGCAAGGCGCCACACCAGCGGGATGCCGCCGAGGGTCAAACCAATGAAGAGGCTGTACATCATCCAGCGCTCTTCGACGACCAGGGTCTTCATGGCGCCCGCACCGAGCAGGATCGCCAAGCCGGCACTCCCGGCGATGGTCGCCAGGACAACCAGCGAGCGCGTCTTGAAGCGAAGGGTTGTGACTTCGGCGATGGCCGAGATGAAATTGGGATAAACCCCCGCAGCCAGCAGCATGGTGCCCCCACTGATCCCGGGAACGAGGTTGGCCAGGCCCATCAAGAGGCCGCCGAGGATTCCGCGCGCCACCAGAGTGGTGGGCGGGAGGGCTTCGCTCTCGCGCAGGGCTTGGCCCGTTTCGGGGCGGGTGGGGTCGAGTTCTTCCACCTGGGGGTTCCTTTTGCGACCTGACGGGATCTTGGGTCGGGTTCTTCGCCGGGGCGATTGTCGTCCCCCGACCCGTCGCGGTACTGTAGCAAGGGGAGGAAAAGCATGTGCGGCCGGATGGTACTGACGCGAACCGCCCACGAACTTGGTGAGATCTTTGACGCGGAGCCCGAAGCGCCCGACTGCGAATTGGGCCCGCGCTACAACGTCGCCCCAAGTCAGGATGTTCTGGCGCTTCGCGGTGGGTCCGGCGGCGGGCGCGTGCTGGCCCTCCTGCATTGGGGTCTGATTCCGTCTTGGGCCCGGGAGCGCGCCGTGGGTTACCGGATGATCAATGCTCGCAGCGAAACCGCCGCCGAGAAGCCCTCGTTTCGCAAAGCCCTGGGTGCCCGGCGCTGCATTGTTCCAGCGGACGGCTTCTACGAGTGGCAGTCCCCCAGCGAAGAGGATCCCCGGATCGGGAATCGGCCCAAAGGCAAGCCGACCAAAATCCCGCATTTTTTTCGCAATCCGGCCGGCCGCACCCTGGCGATTGCTGGACTTTGGGAAAGCTGGACCGATTCCGGTACCGGCGAAGTCGTTGAGTCCTGCACCCTGCTCACCACCGAGGCGAATGATGATGTTCGCCCGGTTCATCACCGGATGCCCGTCTTTCTCGACGCCAAGGACTACGCGGCCTGGCTCGACCCGGATCTGTCGGACATCGAGCCCTTGCAGGCGCTGATGGTTCCCGCGCCCGTTGGCTTGCTCGAAGCCACCCGGGTCAGCGTGTGGGTCAACAATCCAAGAAACGAGGATGCGCGTTGCATCGAAGCCGCGCCCTGATCTCCGGGGGCACCGCTCCACGACCCGCGGACGAATGCTACACATCCGTGCATGCCGACCCCGCGTGAAAGTCATGCCTGAAGCCAGGGGAAACGGGAAACCCGGGCGGACTCGGAGGGTCGGTCTGCGCCCGGTCCTGCTCGCCTTGATCGCGGTTCTTTACGCGATTTCCATTCCCTGGTACCGGGGGGACGACCAGGAACTCCGCCTTCTCCTGGGGCTGCCCGATTGGGTGGCGGTGGCAATCCTTTGCTACGCGCTGGTTGCGGTGCTGAATTCCGTGGTGTGGATGCGAACCCCGATCGACGATGATGCGCCGCTTTCCCGGGCGCTGACCGCCGACGCCAGGGGGACGGGGGCTCGGGGGGCCGTCCGCTCGACTCCCGATCCGGGAGAATCCACGCCTTGAATTTTTCCGAGGTCGGTCTGCTGGCCCTCGCCGTGTACGTGGGAATCCTGCTCTGCGTGGGTGAGATCGCCAACCGCTCCCGGCGCAATCTTTCTCCCGGCGACCATTTCCTGGGTGGCCGGGAACTCGGTGTGTTCGTTCTCTTCCTCACTCTATACGCCACCGCCTACTCGGGGAACTCTTTGCTGGGCTACCCGGGCAAGGCCTACCGCGTAGGTTTTAGCTTCATCATGGCCACGGGCTTCATGATGGCGATCATTGTGGTCTTTCACATCCTGGTTCCGCGTCTCAGGCCGGCGGCGATACAGCGCGGTTACGTAACCCCCGGCGATTTTGTCCGGGACCGCTTCGGGGGGCAGCCCGGGGGCCGCGCTCTGGTCTTGGCCGTTGCGGTGCTGATGGCTCTGGCCCTGGCCAACTTTCTGCTGGCTCAACTCAAGGCCATGGGGGAAGTCGCCAGTCTGGTGACCGGAGATCTGATTCCGTACTCCTGGGGTGTGGTGGGCCTGGCAGCGATGATCCTGTTTTACGAAACCCGGGGAGGAATGCGGGCGGTGGCCTGGACCGATGCCGCTCAGGGGATCCTGATGGCGGTGGGCCTGATCACCTTGCTGGGCTGGCTGCTCTCGGGCTCCGGGGGTATGGAGGCGGTCACCCTTGAAGTGGCTCGGGTTCGCCCAGAGGCAGTGGCTGTGCCCGACGCCATGGGGTGTGCGAACTGGCTCAGCACGATTCTTCTTTTGGGTTTGGCCAGCGTCATCTACCCCCAGGCCATTCAGCGGATCTACGCCGCTCGCACCGGGCGCGCGCTGTCCCAGTCGTTCGCATGGATGACCTTTATGCCCCTGCTCACTACCCTGGTTGTGACATTGATTGGGATCGCGGCGATTCCCCGCCTCGACCTCGCGGCCGGGGCCGCAACGGATGGGGTGATGCCGGTTTTGCTCCGGGAGTGGGCCCAACAAGGAACCCTCGGTCAGGCCGCAGCGATCCTGGTTTTCATTGGCGCTCTCTCGGCCATCATGTCCACCGCCGACTCGTGTCTCCTCTCGTTGGGTTCGCTGCTGGTTCGGGACCTGCTGGGTCAGACCGGTGAAACCGCCGCCCAGACCCGCATGGGCAAATTGCTCGCCGCGGCGGTTCTGATTGCGATTATTCCTCTCGCTCTGGAACGCGATCTCACGCTCTGGCGCTTGATTGAATTGAAGATGGAACTACTGATCCAGTGCGTCCCTGCCTTTCTTATGGGGATTCACTGGGTCCGACAATCCGCTTTCGCCACCCTGGCGGGTCTGCTGGTGGGGACCGCATTCGCCGTGGGGCTGACCCTGATGGGAACTCCCCAATGGGGCGGGGTCCACGTG
The DNA here is from genome assembly GCA_012959665.1 of Myxococcales bacterium. Lineage (GTDB taxonomy): Bacteria > Myxococcota_A > UBA9160 > UBA9160 > UBA4427 > JAZXM01. The sequence goes on from DUCT01000233.1 coordinate 51,140, forward strand.
GGCGTCATCGGGCTCGGCCTGAACATCGCTGTCGTTGTCGCGCTCTCGATAGGGGAGCGCCAAGGAATCCCGGGCGACACCCCACTCGAGGAACTTGCATGAGCTACGACAATCCCTTGCTGGCCCCCGCCGGCCTGCCGTCCTTTTCAAGCGTCGAAAGCGCTCACGTCGAACCCGGCATCCGCGCGCTGATCGCCGAACTTCGCGAGGCGTTGGAAAAGTTGGAGGAGACCGCCGAGCCCAGCTGGGCAGGGGTCGTCGTTCCCCTCGAGGCGCTCGGCGATCGCTTGGCGTTTGCCTGGGGAATCGTGGGCCACCTGATGGGGGTCCAGAACAGCGACGGACTGCGCGCGGCCTTCGAGGGAGTCCAACCCGATGTGGTTCGCTTTGCCCTGGATCAGGGCCAGAGTCGCCCGGTTTATCAAGCCCTCAAATCCCTCCGCCAAGGGGAGGGTTGGTCGATGCTGGAGCCCACCCAAAAGCGCATTGTCGAGGGCCTGCTCCGAGATGCTCGGCATAGCGGGGTGGGTCTGGGCGAAGCCGAGCGAACCCGGTTCAACGCGGTTCAGGAGGATCTGGCCCGGCTCACCACCGAGTTCAGCAACCATGTTCTCGACGCGACCCGAGCCTGGAGCCTGACACTGCGGGATCCTGCCGAAATGGCGGGGACCCCGCTCCGGCTTCGTGAACTCTGCGCTCAGAGCGCCCGGGAAAGCGGGGAAGAGGGCGCCAGCCCAGAGGCCGGACCCTGGAAGCTAGGCCTCGATGCGCCTTGTCTCGTCCCCTTTCTCGAGCATGCCGTCCGGCGGGATTTGCGCGAGACCGTGTACCGCGCGTATCTCTCCCGAGCGGGATCCGGAGAGTTCGACAACTCACCCCTGATCGAGGAGATCCTGGCGCTCCGGGCCGAGGAAGCGAAATTGCTCGGCTACGCATCCTATGCCGAACTCAGTCTGGCGAGCAAGATGGCGCCGGGGGTCGACGCCGTGGTCGACCTGCTCGAATCCCTGCGCGGGGCTTCGTTCGAGGCGGCTCACCAGGACCTCGCCACTCTCCAGGAATTTGCGGCGGACAACGGATCGCCCGAAGCGCTCTGTCTCTGGGACATCGCGTTTTGGGCCGAGCGCCTACGCGAGCAGCGCTTTGCCTACAGCGAGGAAGAACTGCGCCCGTATTTCCCCTTGCCCAAAGTGCTCGACGGACTCTTTGTGCTGGCCCGGCGACTTTTCGGTGTGCACGTCGAGGCCGCTGACGGGGAGGCCGAAGTCTGGAACGCCGACGTTCGTTACTTCAAGGTGCGGGACGAGGCCGGTCAAGAGATCGCCGCTTTCTTTCTTGACCCCTACTCGCGTCCCGGGGAGAAGCGCGGTGGGGCGTGGATGGATGAATGTGTGGGCCGGAGTCTCCGCCTGGCCGGCGACGGAGAGCCCGTCCGTAAGCCCGTGGCCTATCTGGTCTGCAACCAGGCGCCCCCGGTGGATGGCCAACCTTCGCTGATGGGCTTCGGAGAGGTCACGACGCTCTTTCACGAGTTCGGCCACGGTCTCCAGCACATGCTGACCCGGGTGGACGAGGCGATGGCCTCGGGCATCCGCAACGTGGAGTGGGACGCGGTGGAACTGCCCAGCCAATTCATGGAGAACTGGTGCTACGAGCGATCCACCCTGGCGGAGATCAGTGCCCACACCGAGACGGGGGAACCCCTGCCCGAATCCCTCTACGAAAAACTAAAGGCCGCACGCACCTACCGAGCCGGGAGCGACATGCTTCGCCAGCTCTACTTTTCGCTGACCGATCTGGCTCTGCACCACGAGTATGTCCCGGGCGAACCCGGCGGCGCTTTCGCGGTTCAGCGTCGGGTGGCCGAGCGCAACACCGTGCTTCCCCCGCTGGACGAGGACCGCTTTCTGTGCAGCTTCGGCCATATTTTCGGTGGAGGATACGCGGCGGGCTACTACAGCTATAAGTGGGCCGAAGTGCTCTCCGCGGACGCCTTTGGGGCTTTCGAAGAAGCGGGATTGGAAAATCCTGCAGCCGTGGTCGAAACCGGGCGGCGCTTTCGGGAAACCGTTCTGGCACTCGGAGGAAGCCAATCGCCCATGGAGGTCTTCAAGGCATTTCGGGGCCGAAATCCCGAGGTGGCCGCGCTGCTCCGTCACTGCGGACTTTCGGGAGGCTGAACGTGTCCGACACCTACACTCGAATCTATGCCGTGGTTCGGCGCATTCCCGCCGGTCGAGTGAGCACCTATGGCGAGGTGGCCCGCCGGGCGGGGCTCTCGGGGTATGCACGTCAAGTGGGTTATGCATTGCACGCCCTGGACGAGGATGCGGACGTTCCCTGGCAGCGGGTGGTGAACGCTCGGGGCGAGGTCAGCCTACCCGCCGATGCGGGCCTCGATTCGCTTCAACGCCAAATGCTCGAGGCCGAGGGTATTTGCTTTGATGCCCGGGGCCGCCTGGATTTGAAGCAATACGGCTGGGACTCCCCGCCGGGCCTGGGCAAAAAACGCTAGCCTCATAGCCCGAAATAGCCCGAAAAGGAGCACGCATTGAATCAGCGACGGATGGTCCGGTTGGCCATTGACTTCGAGAACCCGGGCACCGAGTGGTGGGAGAGCGGCGGCCGAGATTTATGGGAGGCCCTGTCCGAGGGTTTTGGCGAGAATGCCGTCGCCGTCGAGGTTTCCATCGCGGATTCCTGGCTCGTCCAGGCCGCCACGATTCCGGGCTGGGAGGGTGGGGCCGAGTTCTCGCCACATCCCATCCGCCTCAAGGAAATCAACGATGACGAAGAGGTCTGATCAACCGGGTGAGACGGTTGGACGATCCCGTCGGATTGCTATTGTCTCGCCTCTGCCCTCCCTTCTTCCACCCCCCCTTTTTCACCCTCCCTTTTTTCACCCTCCCTTCTTCCACCCTCCCTTCTTCCACCCTCCCTTCTTCCCCTCCCCCTGCCATCCCATCAACGTTAGGAACCCGCCGTGAACAGTGGAAACGCCTTGATCGTCGCCGCCACCATTTTGGGACTCAGCATTCTGGGAGGCGCGTATATCCTCGTGGGCTCCGTGGACCGGGCCACCGAGGGCATTGCTGCCCTGGGCGGCACCCTCGCCAACGCGGCGCCCGCCGCTGCCCAGGCCGCTCCTCCCGCCGCCGCGCCCCGACGAGGCCCCGACCCCGCCAAGGCCTACGCGGTGAACACCAAGGGCTCGCCCGCCAAGGGCGGCGCGGCCAACGCCCCGGTCACCCTGGTGGAGTTCTCCGACTTCCAATGCCCATTCTGTAGCCGGGTCACCGGCACCCTGGACCAGATTGAGAAGGCCTATGGGGACAAGGTGCGAATCGTTTTCAAGCATCTGCCCCTGCGCATGCATAGCCGTGCCCCCATGGCCCACGCGGCTTCCGAGGCGGCGAATAGGCAGGGCAAGTTCTGGGAAATGCACGACCTGATTTTTGAGAACCAGCGTGACTTGAGCGAGGCGGCGTATCTCCGCTACGCGGGGCAAATCGGCATGGATGTCGATCAGTTCAAGAAGGACATGGCTTCGGCCTCGGTCAAGGCCCGGGTGGATGCCGACGCCGCCGAGGCCGCCAAGCTTGGGGTGACGGGGACCCCCGGCTTCTTCGTGAACGGCTACTTCCTCTCAGGGGCCAAGCCCTTCTCGGAGTTCAAGCGCGTCATCGACGAGCAAATCGCCAAGAGCTGAGCCGGCCTCCCATGCGCGCTTCGGGCTCGGTGTGGTGAAGTCCGTCGAGGAGGAAGATGTAAAGAAAGCGAGGAGCGCTCGCCGATTCGTCGGATTGGGTGGACCGCCTATACTGCCGCCATGGATTCCATTCTCTGCACCGTCGAAGACGGCGTGATGGGCTTGACCCTGAACCGCCCGAAAAAGAAGAACGCCTTCAACACCGCGCAATGGCTCGGTCTACACGATGCGCTTGCCCAGGCCAAACAAGATCCCTCGGTGGGCGTGGTAGTGCTCAGCGGGGCCGGCCAGGACTTCTCCGCGGGGCAGGATCTCACCGAAATGCTCAGCGGGGGGGGCGGCGACGGGTCGCCCGAAGAGCACCCCTTCTTCCTGGCCATGAAGGAACTCTACGCCTTCGACAAGCCGCTGCTGGCGGCCGCCAAGGGGGTGGGAGTGGGCTTTGGCGCCACCTGTCTCTTTCACTGTGACATTGTGTACGTCGGCGAAAGTCTTCGTCTTCGGCTGCCCTTCGTGAGCCTCGGCCTGGTCCCCGAAGCCGCGAGCAGTTATATGCTCCAGGCCGTCATCGGCTACCAGCGCGCCGCCGAACTCTTCTTCACCGCCGAGTGGATCGATGCCGAGCGCGCGGTGAGCAGCGGCATTGCGGCCCGTTCGTTTCCCGACGACGAACTTCTGGCGGCCACCTGGGCCAAGGCCCGGGAGATCGCCCAGTGGCCCGTGGGATCGCTCCAAGCGACCAAGCGAACCCTGCGCGCTCCCCATCTCGACGCGATCTGGGCGGCGGAGAAGGTCGAGCAGGCCGGCATGAAGGCCCAAGTGGGTTCGCCGGAAAATGTCGAAGCGATCACAGCCTTCATGGAGAAGCGCAAGCCGGATTTTCAAAAACTGCTGAAGAAGAACTGAGCCGGCTTCGGCGGTCAGGGGGTGCCGATTCGGCCCTCGAGATCCTCCACCAGCGCGCGCTTGTCGATCTTGCCCGTATCGGAGAAGGGTAGGGTTCCGCTGGCGTAGACCACAATATGCCGGGGCACCTTGTAGGCGGAAAGCTCTTGCTTGATCCGCGCGCGGAGTGCTTCTCCGGTGACGGACTCGCCGATCTCGAGCACCACCGCGGCCTCCACGGTCTGCCCCCGGTCGGCATCGGGGAGCCCCACCACGTAGGCCTCCTTGACTTCGGCCTGGGCCACCAGCGCTTGCTCGACCTCGCTGGGCGTTACGTTGGCCCCACCGGACTTGATCATTTCCCCCAGGCGCCCGGTGAAATAGAGAATTCCGTCGGCGTCGAAGTAGCCCGCATCGCCCGTGCGATAGAAACCGTCGGGCTCGAAGACCGCTTCGCGTTCGACCTTGTAGAGCCCCTGCATGAGGGAATAGCCGCGAACACTGATCTCTCCGAGCTCACCTTGGGGCAACTCGGTTCCGGTCTCGGGATCGACCACCCGGTGGCTCACGCCGTCGATGGCGCTCCCAAACGAACCCCGGCGACTCTCGGGCAACGCCCCCTCCAGGCGGGTCCACGTATGGGGCCCGCAGGTCTCGGTCATTCCCAGGGCCGTGGGCCGCAGCAGCGGGTCCTCGGGGACCAGGCTCGTGGGCAGGAGGTCGGGGATGTTGCCCGCGCGGAGGCTCGAGAGATCTCGGCTTTGAAAGTCGGGGTGCTCCGACAGGGCTTTGCCAAAGTGGGGCCAACCCAGGGCCACGGTGATGCGCTCGCGCTCGAGAAAGGCCAGGGTGGTGCCCGGCTCGAAGGTCTCCTCGCACAGGGTTGTTGCGCCCACGTGCATGTTGCCCATGAGGGAGAAAACGAATCCCCCCACCCAAAAGAAGGGCATGGGGGACCAGACACGATCCGTGGGGCCGAGATCTCGGCCGCTGGCCAAGTTGTAGGCGTGGCGGAGAACGGTGCCCTGGCTGTGGATCGCTCCCTTGGGATCGGCTGTGCTCCCGGAGCTGTAGAGGATCGCCATGGCATCGGCCGGGCTCACGGATTCCTCCACCGCGCTCAGGAAGTCGTCCTGGGCAAACGCCTCTCCCCCCGCCCGCAAATCCGCGTCGCTTTCCGCCCAACCGCGATTGGAGCCTCCCCAGACAAAAATTTGTCGCAAGTGGGGTAGGGCAGTCAGGCGCAGGGCGCCGGCGGTAGACTCTTCGAGTCCCGGAGCAGCGCCCTCAAGACGTGCCAAGTAGTCGTGTCCCAGGTACTCGGAAACCGTGAGGAGGGTGTGCACGTCGGCATGGCCCAGAATCCAGCGGAGTTCACGGGTTTGGAAGAACGTGTTCAGGGGGACCAGAATGGCTCCCACACGCGTCACGGCCAACCAGGCCACCAGCCAGTCCGGGCCATTGGGCATCAGGACCGCCACCCGGGTCCCCTTGCCGATGCCCCGGCCAAGCAGGCCTTCGGCCAAGCGGGCGGACTCCTGCTCCGCCTCCCGGTAGGACAGGCGCCGCTCGTCGAGGACGATCACCTCACGGTCGCCGTGGGCCTGGGCCAGGCGGCGGATGAAAACCGGGACCGTCGCCGTAAAGTCGGGAAAGGGCATCGGGGGTTGGAAGCTCCTGGTCCGGCGAGGGGGGGCATCTTCCCCAGCACTCCGGGCGCGCTAAGTTGACACTCCGTCAGAGCCTACCCCGACTCCGGGCACCCGCTAGTGGAGTTGCAGACCGAGGGGAACCCGTGGAGTTCGACTGGACCGAGGACGAAGCCCAGCATCGCGCCGAAATTCGCGATTTCCTGGCCGAAGAACTGCCCGGCGACTGGGAGGAGATGGCCCAGCACGGGCCGGGGGGCGACGCCCAGGCGGCCTTCTCCAAAGTTTTCTGCGGCCGTATGGCCGCCCGGGGCTGGCTCACCCAACACTGGCCCATCGAGTACGGCGGACGCGACGCGTCACCCTGGCGCCACGCCATGGTGGGGGAGGAAATGTGGGCCATCGGCGAACCCCGGGGCGCCCAGTACATGAACGTCAACTGGATCGGTCCCGCGCTCATGCGCTATGGCAGCGAAGCCCAGAAGGCCGAACACCTGCCGCGAATCTCGGCGGGGGACGTGCTCTGGTGTCAAGGATTCTCCGAGCCCGAGGCCGGCTCGGATCTGGCGGCCCTACGCACGGAAGCGCTTCGGGTGGGGGACGAGTACGTCATCAATGGCAGCAAGATCTGGACGTCCTATTGCAATCACGCGGATTTCATCCTGCTGCTGGTGCGCACGGATCCCGATAGCCGGCGTCACCGCGGGATTTCGGTGCTGCTGGTTCCCATGGACACGCCGGGCATCGAAATTCGCGAAATCCCTTCGGTGGTGGGCGAGCGCTACTTCCACGAGGTGTTTTTCACCGATGTCCACGTGCCCGTGACCACGCGCTTGGGCCCGGAAAACGAGGGCTGGGAAGTGGTGGGCCACGCCCTGCAATTCGAGCGGGTCGGTGCCGCGCGCTATGCCCGGGCGGCGGTGACCCTCGACCGCCTGGCCGAACTGGCCCGGGAGCGCGGGCTGTTGGACGACCCCATCGTGGTGGATCGCTTGGGCGAGGCCCGGGCCCTGTGCGAGGCAGCCCGGGTGCTTACCTACAAAGTGATCGATCTGCGCGCCAAGGGGAGTCCTCCCACCGCGGACACCCAACTCGCCCGGGTGCTGGGAACCCGGGCCGACAACGCCATCGGGGTGCTGGCCCTGGAAATCATCGGCCCGGAGGCCCTGGAGTCGGGCTCCTTCGCCGATGCGAATTTTCGCCTGGCCATGACGGCGGGGGTGGCCGTGGGGGCCAGCGAGGTTCAACTGAATTTGATCGCTTCACGCTTTCTCGGGCTGCCTCGGGAATAGGGACACGCCGGGACGAATAGGGACGCGTTAAGGGGAAGGTCGCTTGGATTTTGATTTGAACGACGAGCAGAGGGCGGTGGTGGAGGCCATTGAGGCCCTGCTGGAGCGCCATGCGGGCGCAGCCCGGGCGATTGAACTGGGCCGGGACGGCGGATACGACACGGCTTTGGACGCCGCCCTTGAGGCGGCGGGCTACGGGGAGATCGCCACCGACCTGGGGCTCTTGGAGGCCGTGCTCCTCGTGGAGGCCCTGGCCCGGCACGGCGCCGTGTCCGGGAGCGCGGCGCGACTGCTGGCGGTGCCCGCGGTCTGTGACGCTGGGGTGCCCGGTCCTGTGGCCCTGATGCGCGCCGGTCATTCGGGTCCGGTCCGGTATGCCTCCCACGCGAACACCCTGCTGATTCTGGACGGTGACCAGGCGAGGCGGGTGACCCTTCGGCCGGGGGAGTGTCCAGCGGTGCCGTCGAATTTTGGGTTTCCCATGGGCCGGGTTTCCGCCGAGTGCGTTGGGCGCGGTGAGCCCCTGGGCCAGGGCCGGGGAGCCCGGTTGGAGGATGCCTGGCGCTTGGGCCTGGCCGCGGAAACCGTGGGTTGCATGGACGCGGCGTTGGCCGAAACCGTGGCCTACCTGAAACAGCGGCGCCAATTCGGCCAGACCATCGCCTCCTTTCAGGCGGTGCAGCACCGCCTGGCCGAGTGCGCGATCCAGGTGGAGGCGAGTCGTTGGCTGACCCGGGAAGCCGGGTTTGTCGCCTCGGGGAGCGAGGCCGTCGCCAGCGCCGCCGCCTTTGCCCTGGACGCAGCCGGGCATGTCTTTGCCGAAACCCACCAACTCTCCGGGGCCATCGGTTTTACCCGGGAGCACGATCTGCACGTTTGGAGCATGCGACTGCACGCCTTGCGCCAAGAACTGGGCGGCGTGGGCGGCCATCGGCGCGCGGTGGTCGAGGCGCGCTGGGGAGAAGCGCTTGAGGGAGAAGCGCGTGGGGGAGAAGCGCTTGAGGGAGAAGCGCCGGGCGGGGATAGGCCACGTTGAGCATCGATCTCGATTTCGATTCAGGGCAACAGGCTCTGGCGGAGGCCGTGGGCCGGTTCTGCGCCGGGCGTTGGAGCGACAGCGACGCCCGCCAGGCCGGCGCAGAAGATGCGCCCCAACTCTC
>DUCT01000234.1 GCA_012959665.1 Myxococcales bacterium
GCGGTGCTGCTTGAACTCGCCGCGCGCTACGACCGGGACGACTTTGCCGACCGCGCAGCCCAGGCAGAAACCATCTGCCTGCCCATCATGGATTTTCCGAGCATGGAGGTCCACCCGCAATTCATCGAGAACCGTCAGTTCGTGGATGTGAAAAATGAGCCCTTGGGCGAGGCCCTCAGCTTCACCCGCAGCCCGGTGGATGCGGTGTCGGGGGAGGTGGGGCTTCGATGCGCGCCGGTTTTGGGAGCGGACACCTCCGAGGTCTTGAAATCCTTGGAGAAGCCACCCTCCCTCCCTCAATCCGAGGGCCAAACCCTGAACCCCTATCGGGCCCTCAACGGGATCCGGGTGGTGGATTTCTGCTGGGTGCTGGCTGGACCCCTGGGCACGCGCCTGCTCGCAAGTTTCGGTGCCGACGTGATTCGGGTGGAATCGAGCCGGCGCATAGACGGGATGCGGAGCCAGTCGGGTCCCGACGGCGAACCCCATACTGACCTCGGCGGTCTCTTCAACACCGCCAATGCAGGCAAGCGATCCCTCACGGTGGACCTCGCCCATCCCCAGGGCCGGGAATTGATCCTCGACCTGGTCTCCCGGGCCGATGTGGTCACCAATAATTTTCGGCCCGGCGCTCTGGACCGCATGGGACTCGGCTACAGCACCCTGTGCGCGCACAAACCGGACATCGTGCTCCTCAACCTTCCCGGGACCCATCCCCACGGCCCTTGGAGCCAGCGGCCCACCACGGGCAACGCCGTCATGGCCGCCTCGGGCCTCAATCAGCTGATGGGTTTCCCGCATCAGCGTCCCCGGGGCTATGGGGTCGCCTATGCGGACTTCACCTCCCCCTACTTGTTGGCCACCGCCGTGATGGCGGCTCTGCGACTCCGGGACCAGGGCGCAGGGGGCCGGGAGATGAACCTCTCGCAACTCTCCGCCACCATCGCCTTGCTCGGCCCCGAGTGGATGCAGTACGCGAAGACCCGCCAGGCCCCCGAGCGCGCGGCCAATCGCGACGCCAACGCCTGCCCCCACGGCGTCTTCCCGACCCAAGGCGACGATGAGTGGATCGCCCTGGCTGTCGAGGGGGAAGAACAATGGCGAGCCCTGTGCGCCCTGATGGAGCGTCCGGAACTCGCCGCCCAGGCGAATTTTCAAAATCACAGCGCCCGCAAGGCGAACGAAGACGCGCTCGATGCGACGCTCTCGGCATGGACCTCTCAGCACGATCGTTGGACATTGGCCGATCGCCTCCAAAGCGTGGGCATCCCTGCCGCCCCGGTGGAGAACCTCCAGGATACCTACGAGCGGGATCCCCAAATGCGCCACCACTACCAGAAACTGCGCCATCCCCTGGCGCCCGATCTCGAACTGCCCGTCGATCGCGAAATCATCCGCTTCGCGGGACTCGAGCACACCATCCAACGCGGTCCCCTATGGGGTGAGCACAACGAGGAGATCGTGCGCGACGTGCTGGGGCGTGATGAGGATACGTACGTGCAATGGGTGCTCGATGAAGTGCTGAGCTGAAGGACTCGGGGCTTCGTTTCAGAACCATTCCAGATGGGTCATGGCCTCCTCCCCCCGGTTCTGAGCCGAGAGGGCTTCCAGAGTGAGTAAGCGCGCACTCGCCACCCGGCTTGCCATCTTGAACAGTCTCTCGCCCGAACCCGCTCTGCGATGGGCGAGGTCCCGGCTAGACTGAGTCGAATGCTACCCCCGCGGACTACACGGATCGCCCTGCTTCTGGCCAGCTTCACGCTGATTCTGGGCCTCGCTGAAATCGCGGCTCGGCTGACGAGCCCAGATAGTCCCCCAGCGCCCCTTCCCCCACAGCCCGCCGATTCCGACCTGCCCGAGTTGAAGAAGTTGAATCAACTCGCTCGCCCCAATGCCCTTGGGATACACAGGGACGTCCTCTACCGCACCAACTCCAGGGGTATCCGCGGGCCCGAGACCAATGCCGCCGCCGCCCCGGGCATCCTTCGTATCGGAATCGTCGGCGATTCGGTGACAGTGGGGTGGGGGGTTGCGGAAGAGGATGCCTATCCTCGACAACTCGAGCGAATCCTGAACGCGGAGTTCGCCAATCGGCGCTTCGAGGTCCTGAATTTCGGCCTTGCGGGGATCAATGCCGATGTCGCCATTCGGCGCCTTTCCAAGCTCGACGAATTCTATCGACCGGATCTCCTGATCTACGGCTTTACCCCCAACGACATCGAAGGCCCGAACTACCTGAATCTCTCCTCTCCCAAACTCCGGGCGCGTTTCGGAAAGGAGAACCTCAAGCCCGTCGATTCGCCGTCGCGCCTCTACGCCCGACTGGTTCCGATGCTGAAATCGATCCGGGAATTCTATTGGCCCGCGCCGGGCTCTCCCAGCGCCGAGCGACTGCACAATTATCTCGAGAATCCTGCTGCTTGGAAGGATTTCGAAGCCGCCCTGGATCGACTGAAAGCGATGGGCGAGCGGAGCGACCGCTGCGTACACGTCCTGATCCACACCCAGATCATGTACCTGGGCCTACTTCATCCCCTCAGTCCGATCTACGAGAAAGTCGGAGAAGCGGCTCGCTCCCGAGGCTTCGGTGTCACACAAACCCTGGAGGAGTATCGATTCCAGAACGAGCGAAGACTCTGGGTCCGCGCCAAGGATCCTCATCCGAACCGCGAGGGCCATGCCATTCTCGCGCGAGCGCTGGCGGACGACTTGCTCGCGCTTCCGGATCACTGTTTCGAAGCGGACAGAAAGTTCAAAGGCCCATCCTACACACTGGGCGGGACATGGGCCGGGACATGGGGCCTAAAATAGAGATAGGCAAAAGCTTCAGTGGCGGGTTCGACCTCGGCTTGAACCCGGAGGTCAAGGCACAATACGTCCGGGGTGCCCCGCCAACCGCCCACCAAGCGAATGCCCTCTTCCATCTCCACCACCACCGTCGCGTAGGGGAGACCCTCGGCGGCCCAACCTGGATCCACCGGACGATGGGTCAGTGTCCACGAGAAAATTCGCCCCTGCCCCGCCGACGGTTTGAAGACCAGAGCCTCCGAACCACAACCCGGGCACAGAAAACGCGGCGGATGCAGAACCCGGGCGCAGCCCTCGCAGGCCTGCAAATGAAGAGTCCCCCTCGCTAGGTGGCGGTAGAAATCCGCGTTGCGTCCGTCGGGGTCGGGAATGTACTTCCCGGGTGCATCGCTCATGACTTCGCCTCCAGGGATCGAGTGCCAGGGAATCCCATGGATCTCAATCTCCCCGTCCAAGGATCGCGATGCTGCCATCGCCATAATCCCCCCAGCCCGTCACCAGCCCCAGTTCGGCCCCCTCCACTTGAGCCGCGCCCCCAGCGTGACGCAATTGCCGCGTGGCTTCGACGACGTGATTCATGCCCCACATGTGGCCCTGGGAGAGCAGGCCGCCGTGGGTGTTCAAGGGCTGCTCCCCTCCCAAGCGGATTCGGCCGCCCTGAACGAAGTCCGCCGCTTCCCCTGGGCCGCAGAGTCCGAGGGCCTCGAGTTGCAGCAGCACCACGTAGGTGAAGCAATCGTAGACCTGGAGGAAGTCCATCTCTTCGGGCCCCACCCCCGCCATCGCGAAGGCGCGCGGGGCCGCGAAGGAGAGGCCCACCTTGAACGGATCCCGCCGGTTCGTAATGTCGTCCGCCGGATAGGGATGGCCCTCGGCGCCTCCGAGATAGAGCACCGGGGTGTGGGGGCGATCCTTGGCGCGCTCGGCAGAGGTCAGCACCACCGCGGCGCCGCAATCGGTCTCCACGCAGCAATCGAATTTGCGCAGGGGTTCGGCCACCCAGGGCGCCGCCATGTATTCGTCCAGATCCAGAGGACGCCCACGCATCAAGGCCTTTTCGTTGAGCTGGGCGTGGGCTCGGCAGGCCAACGCCACTTCGGCGGCCGCCTCATCGGGAATCCCATAGAGCTGCTTGTAGCGCATCAGGATGAAGGAGTAGAACTGAGCCGGGATGCGCGTGCCGTAGGGGAGGTAATAGTCCATGGTGACGTTTCCCACCGAGCCCGGGTCGAGCCCCATGCGCGGACGCTTCACCCCGGGCCGGGGCCGGAAGGCGGAGAAACCGTTCCAGCCCACCACGACCAGAACATTTTTGGCCACCCCGGATTGAATCGCCATGGCGGCGCTCTGAAGCGAGGCCGTCGGGCTCGCCCCGCCCAGGTGAACCGTCGCGGCATAGCGAAGGTCCTCGATGCCAAGGTTCGCGGCCAATTCCTCAGCGGACGTGTAGCCCGGGGGCGGGAGAATTCCGTCGATCTCACTCGGCTTGAGCCCCGCATCCCCGATGGCGTCCAAGGAGGCTCGCAGCATCAACTGCACCGGGGTCGCATCGGCCCCGCGCACGTAATCGGTCTCTCCGATGCCCACCACCGCGGCGCTTGCTCTCAGGGGATGCCGGGACACGTTTTCTCCTCGAAGTGTTTCGGATGCGACCGAGCCACCCTTTGCCCAGCCGACTGGGTCGACGGACGGGCCAAGCCTATCGTGGGGAAAAAATACTCGCCTCCCCGGGCCGGCCCCTGCATCCTGGCCCTCAACCCTGGGGACGCTCAGCCCGTACGGTAGAAGCGCGCGAGCAGCGGGTCGACCTTCGCCTGACTGGCCCAGTCCCAGCCCCTTCCCTCATGGGCCGAGGGGAAACACTCGGGACACCAGTACCCCCCTTGGATCAGGAGTCTCGGCGAAGCTTCGAATTCATGATTCAGCGCGCAGCGCCAGCGAAGGGGGGTTTGAAGGACGTCGTGCAGGGTGCTGTCTTCCCCAGAGAGCAGCTGTCCCCCACGCGACTCGGCGAACGCCACGAGTTCCGGTCTTCCCATCGACGACGACTCCATCAACCTATCTCCATCCGACTCGTTTTTCAGAGCTCCAGAGATGGAGGCTCCGAATGTTTTTTTGAACTCAGCGCTGGTCCCAGGTCGGAATCGCTTCCCAAGCGGCGCGCGAACCGAAGAAGGCATCGATGTAGGCCGTGTTGTCCTCTTTGATCCACTGAAGCGGCTCGGCCCAACGCCGGGCCAGGACCCGGAGCAGCGGGGCCGGAGCCAAGCGGGCTCCCACTTTCATCCAGGGTGCCATCGCTTCATCCACCATGGCGTAGCAGTCATCCAGGGTGTCGCGAAAATGGCCCAGGTGATGATTCAGATCCTCGCTGTCCGCGAAATATCCGCAATGAAAATTCTTCAACGCGAACCAGTTGGCATCGAAAATTTTTCGGTAATCACCAAGGCCCACCGCGTTGAACTGATCCGAGAGAAAATCCTCATAAACCACCCGGCAATTCGGCCCCCCGGACATGTTGTAGATCTTTCCCCAGAAATCGTCCGAGGTCTCCAGGCACTGAACCAGGCCATAGCCCGCATCCCGGCTGGTGATGAGTTCGATTCGTTGATCGAGGGGCTGGTGGAAAAGGATCGGGTCCAGCAAGCCCAGCAGCTGCGGGGGCACGATGAATGTCTGGCGCAGGCTCGCCCAGTGGCGAATCCCCGATTCGACGATCATTCGTTCGGCAGTGCACTTGGTGAGCGAATAATAGTCGTGGACACTGGGAATCAGCGGGTCGCCCACCCGGATCATTTCCAGTGGCGGTAGGCGATCCCCGTACTGGGCCACGGACCCCACCCCCACCAAGCGGATTCGCTCGGCGCCATCGGGTTGGGCCAGGATGGCATTCACCACGTTCTGCGTCCCGCCCACATTGACCGCATAGGCGAGGGAAGGGTTTCGGTCGGCGGCCGGGGAGATCATCGCCGCGGGATGCAAGACAAAATCTACCCCCTCCACCGCGCGCTCCACATCGGCGGCCTCGGTGAGATCGCCCCAAACAATCTCGAGCCAGGATTCGTTCGCGTAGGGGGCGAACATTTTTTTGTTCACCTTGGAGGGCCGGAGCAGCAGGCGCGTCGCGTAGTCGTCCCGGCGACGGCGCAACTCGAGGAAAGCCTCGTGACCCATACTCCCCGAGGCGCCCGTCAGAAGAACACGAGAGCGAGACATGCTTGACTCCGTCTGATAGAAGGACTGGAAGGAGCCGGGACCTTCGCAAAGCCCGCCCCCGAAACCAAGCGGGAGCCAAACAAAATCCCGGGTTCTTTCTGGATTTCAGAAAATTCAGGGGGAACCCTGGACAAGAAATGGAGCGGCTCAGGGGGCGCGCATGAGCCGATAGTCCCCCGCGTCGTCTACCCGGGCCTCCCAGCCCGGATACACGACGATGGTGGTAAACGTCTCCTCGATGATTCCCGGCGCCGTCACCCTGTCCCCGGGAGCCAGATCCGGCCCCCGGTAGATCGGTGTCTCCTCGAAGCCCCGGCCCAGGTTCGCGCGCCGGGAACCTTGGGGCTCGGCCTGGCGAGGTTCTGCGGAGAAGCCCCCGGCGAATACGGGCTCGGGAATGGAGGTCCGGCTGACCAGACGAACGCCGGTGATTTCCGGACTCTCTTGCTGGCGGTTGTAGCCGTACTCTTCCTCATGCAGTTCGTGAAAGCGATGGATGGTCTTCTCCATCGCGCCCGCGTCGAAAAAACCGGCGGCGGATTCGCCCCCCTTCGTGGCCACCTCCACGGACAGGGACCAGTTCTGCCCGGGGTAGCGCAGGTTCATCTGGAAGCGAAGGGCCACCTCTTCTTTCGGAAAACCCGCATCGAGGAAATAGCCGAGGGCACGCGCTTCGAGCTCCTGCCAGAGCGCAGAGATGCGCGAAATTTCTGCCTCCTGGGCCGACACCAGATAGGACCTCTCCTCGTCAATGGTGGGCGACGCCGCAAGCATACCCAGCGCCGAAAACGCCGGCGAGGTCCGGGGGATCAGGACGCACTCGATACCCAGATCCTCGGCTTGGATCGCCGCGAAAACCGGGCCGTTGCCCCCATAGGCGAGCAGGGACAGCGAACGGGGATCGATGCCCCGGCCGGCGGTGGTCCGGCGTACGGCCTGGGTCATATTTGCGTTGACGAGGCGCCAACAATCGAAGGCGGCTTCCTCTACCGAGCAGCTCAGGGGGCCGGCCAGTTCTCGCTCGAATGCGGCGTCGACCCCCTCCCGCTTCAGGCTAAAGGCCCCGCCCGCGAACTCGGAATCCGGGGAGAGCAGGCCAAGGATCAGGATCGCGTCGGTGACCGTGGGCTGCTGCCCGCCCCGGCCGTAACAAATCGGTCCGGGCTCGGCCCCCGCACTTTCGGGCCCCACCTCGAGCGCGCCGTGGTGAACATGGCAGATCGAGCCTCCCCCGGCGCCCAGGGTTTCAACCTGGATCATGGGCACCGCCACCAAGTAGCGGTGATGCCAGTTCCAGCCCGCATTCGCCGGAGCCTGGCCGCCCATCACGACGGAGACGTCGTAGCTCGTTCCGCCCATGTCGACACAGAGAAGATCTTCCTCCGACTTGGCGGCGCCCACCCGGGCTCCGCCGATCACCCCACCGGCCGGGCCCGAGGCCAGGATTCGGATGGGCATATCCCGAAGGTATTCCCGGGTCATCACGCCCCCGCTCGACTGCATGACGAGCAGGTCCCGGGCGTAACCCGCGCCCGAAAGGCGCTCGACCAGCCGATCGAGATACCCGCTCACCCCAGGGCCGACGAAGGCGTTCACCACGGTGGTGCTCGTCCGCTCGAATTCCGGGGCCCGGGGCAGAACCCGGTGGGAGAGAGAGATCGCCACGCCGGGCAGAATTTCCTGGACGAGTTCCCCCAGCCGCTTTTCATGGACCGGGTTTACGAACGCGAAGAGCAGTGAAATGGCGATGGACTCCACGCCCTGGCGACCCAGCCCCTCGATGGCGCGACGCGCGGCGGCTTCGTCCAGGGGCGTGTGAATGGACCCGTCCGCCCGGATGCGCTCGGGGACGGTCAGTCGCCGGCGGCGGGGGGCGATGGCGGGCGGGGGCTCGAGCCGCACGTCCCAGATATCTTCCTTGTACCCCCGGCGCAGTTCCAATTCATCCCGAAAGCCCGCAGTGGTCAGCAGGCCGGTGACCGGACCCTTCATTTGGATCAAGGCATTGTCCGCCACCGTGGTGCCATGGACGATAGCCTCGGCATCGGCGAGCAGTTCTCCCAGGGAAATGCCCCGGGCCTGGGCCAACTTCTCCAGGCCCGCCATGACGGCCTGGGAATTGTCTTCGGGCGTACTCGAGACCTTCTCCAGCAGCACCTCGTGACCGTCCAGGAGGGCGAAGTCCGTAAATGTCCCGCCCACATCGATCCCGATTCGGTAGCTCAAGGGGCAGACTCCCGGGCCGCACGCAATTCTTCGCGTAGCCTCCGAGTCGCTTCTAGATCCAACTCGATGTCATAGGCCTCAACGCTGCCGTGCAGGACCACGCCGTACCGCGCCCGGGCCGCTTCCACGCTGACGTATTCGTCGAGCACATCCTCGCGCACGGCCTCGGGATCCCGGAGAAGCGCGTCTTCAAAGCCGGCACCTCCCCCATACTGGTACGCAATCACCGCATCCGCGGGCAGCTGGGCCTGAACAGAGTTTTCGATTTCGTATTCGTTCTCACTGCCCACTTCGAAGAAGTTCGAATAGGGACCGGCGTCATCTCCCCCACGAAGGCCGCGCAGAGGGTGCTTCTTGGACACCATCCAGGCGACGGCCGTGGTGGGCTCCAACACCTGTTTCACATTGCGGGTACCCGGCTGCCCTCGCCAGCGGCCCGCGCCCCCGGTATCCGTGGTCATTTCCCGAGAGAGGTTGAGAACCGGAAAGCGACTCTCGGCATCCTCGGCCTGGGCGAGCACAAGATTTCCGAGTCCGCTGCACATGGAGCCCCAGCCGTCGATGCCCTCGGTGGCCGAAGCGTCCGAAGCGCGGACATCAACCCCCTGATCCATCCACATCTGGCCGTTGGCGTCGACGCCGATCACCGCGTTGGGCATTCCCAATTTGTAGACCTGGGGCGATGAGCGTCGAGGAAGTATCTGAGAAAGCGCAATGCAGATGGCCTCACCTATCTCACAGGCCGGATGAAAGGCCCCCAGAGCGGCCGGCTTGTCCGGGGGCGGTTGGACGATGGTGCCCTCGGGCAGGATGATTTCCACCGCATCAAAGAGGCCCTCGTTCTTGATGATGGAGGGATCCACCATGGAAACCAGTTGGGCCATCGCGTAGCCGCGACTATTGGAAAACGTATTCCACACGCAGACCAGCTCAGGGCGATCATCGCTCCCTGTCAGGTCCACCGTCAACGCGTCGCCCGCCACGGTGCACGCCACGTGCACCCGGACATCCTCGTTACCCACCGTGTCATGATCGATCCAGACGTCGGCCTCGTAACATCCATCGGGCCAACACGAGACCTCCTCGCGAAAACGCCGCTCGGTTTCGCGGATATTCCAGTTGATCGCCGCCCGCACCTGATCCGCGCCCCACTTGGTCGCCAGTTCATCGAGCAACTGGGCACCGCGCTGGGCACCGCTCACCATCGCCGCTATGTCCCCGGAAAAAGAGGGGAAACGGTTATTTCTCACCAGCATTTCCAGGGCGTCGTGCCGGGCCTGGCCACGGTGGACCAGTTTGAGCCGGGGAATCGCCATGCCCTCCTGGTAGATATCCGTGGCATCCACCGAGAAGCCTCCGGGATCCTTTCCCCCGGTGTCTCCCTGGTGGGCTTGCAGCGCTTGGATGGCCAGCAGTTTTCCGTCGGCGTCGAAGCACGGGGCGTACACGTTGTAGTCGGGCAAGTGACCGCCGCCGTGATCGGGATCGTTGCCCACGAAGACATCCCCCGGACCCCAGTCATCGATCTTGAAATGTTCGAGACCCCAACGCACCGCCAGGGGAGAGATGAAGAGCAGTTGCGGGATCCCCACCGAAAGGCCGGCCAGACGTCCGTGGCCATCCATGATGCTGGCGTTGCGTTCATTGGACTGATTGATGATCGCCGACGAGGCTGCGCGGCCAAGGTGAGTGGCTGTCTCGAAGCATATGGTTTCGAAGGCTCCGCGAATAATGCCAGCGGTCACCGAATCGATTTCGGCGGATGTCTCAAGGGCTTGCCTGGGGCGGACCAGTCTCCGGTTGATCTCGTAAGACATTTCGCCTCGCTTTTCGGATGGGCCCACTGCAAGGCCAAGCTAGATCGGACCAGGCCAGAACTACTTCATGAAACCATAGAGCTCGCCGGCATTTTCGCAGAATATTTTTCTCTTCTTGGCTTCATCGATTCCCTGGGCCATGGAGTTGATGAGATAACGCGAGTGCGGCCAATCGGTTATGTGATGCGGAAAGTCACTGCACCACATCATCATGTCCACACCCACGGCATCACAATTCTGCACGCCGAACTGATCGCTCACCACACCGACCTTGCAGTTGCGCTCGAGGTATTCGCTGGGCAGCATACTGAGATTGACCTCGCACCAGTACCGGTTCCGACGATACCGATCGTCCAGTTCCTGCTTCAGGAAGGGAACCCAACCGGCTCCAACTTCGCCGCCCACGATGGTCAACCGAGGGAAACGCTCAAAGACGCCGTTGAAGACGAACTCCGCAAACAGAGTTGGCATTCGGCTCATGGTGGTGGAGTAAAGAACGAGCTGCTCCGCCCCACCCTTCTTGGCCGCCACCTTGCGCGTCTTGTATTGGGGCGGGGTCAGACCCACGTGGATATGAATGGGCAAGCCCACCTCCTCGGCCACGGACCAGAACTGGTCATCGGCGTCGGAAAGCAGGTAGTCACCGCTGGGCCAGGTCGCCAGGCCAACACCCGCCGCGTCGTTCTCCCGAGCCCGGCGCAGTTCGGCCACGGCGTCGTCGATGCCCGTGGCGGGCATCTGCCAGATAGCCCCCATACGGGAGCGATCAAAGCTCGCAAAATCCCTGATGAAATTGTTGTACCCCTGCATTCCTGCTAAGGAAAAAGCCTTGTCTTCCTCGAACATGAAATAGATCATCGTGCGCTGGGGCGGGAAGAAAACCGCGGCGGAAATGCCGTCCTGGTCCATCAGTTCCAGTCGCCCCTTGGGCTCGGTAATTCCGGGATGGAGATCCGCGTAGCGAACTCCGGTCCAC
>DUCT01000235.1:0-23003 GCA_012959665.1 Myxococcales bacterium
ACTGCCGTTTATTTTCATAGGAAGATTGCCTTCATAATTGAATTTCTGGAAAGCGAAAGTGCTCTAGGCCCGCCCATGCCGATACCCGTCTTCATATTTTCTTAATCCAAAATCTTTCGTCGCCTAGGTTTTTTATCTTACAAATTAGTAAATACTCCTACGCCGTCCTTACCTATATACAAGTTACTCGTATGCCATCTGATTGTTGCGAGGAAGCAACAGAACCCATTCATAGACATGATCCCGCAGGGAAGAAAATCAGGGTGCATCGAGAAATACTACGTCGCGAGGAGAACCCAGTGAGGCACCAGAAGATGACAACTCCAAAAAATCAAAGAAACACCTCAAATTCCCTTGAGACCGATCGACTCGACCTGAGTGTTTCAAGCACAGGCTCAGAAAACGAGACGCTCAGTCGATCCTATGGCCAGATTGACTCCCCCATCGGCGACCCCCTCCTCAGCGGTCATCACTCTGATTCCAAAGTCCGGGCTGTGGTCCGTTTTTCTTCTCGCGAGTGGTCGCCGATCGGAGGAAAATTGGGACGAGTGCTCTCGGAAGAGAACTCGGATACCGGGAATCGGCAACCGAGCAAGGCGCTGAAATTGCGAGTTCCCTGTGGATTCATCGTCCGCTTCGGTAAGGAGCCTCGACACGGGGCAAGCGGGCGTTTGGGCGTCGACTCGCTGGCGAATTTTCTCTTTCCCGGAGGCCAGGCAAAGCTGATTTTGGCCCAGAGTTGGCCAGAACGCGTAAAGGATCTCCGCTCGGCCTATTCGGCGAACTGCGCGGCGGTCCCCGAGACGGTCGGCGCATTCCGCCAACCCCGCACGGACTCGGCGTACGCCGAGTCGAGTGCCCGAAGGTCTCAGATTGAAAAGGCCCTGTTCGAAGGTCTCCCAGCCCGGAAAGCATGAAATAGGGGGAGCCGAAACCCCCGGCCTCAGCGGCCAACCTAAGCCGAACCCTCCGGCGTCCCACTCGGTGCACGACGGCTTCCACCAAGCGGGCTAAGCTGCGCCCGCCCGATCCCCGGGCCCTCACCCGCAGCCCTTTATGACTGATCCCGGCGCCGACCGTTCCCAACTTTTCCGTCGCGGCGGCCACCTATTTATGGTGGTGGCGGCGATCTTCACCGGGCTCGCGGGGGCCCTGGGGGCCGTGGTCTTCCGACTCATGATCCGCAGCGTTCAGGCGGGCGCTTGGGGAGGGATCGAGGGTCTCCAGGAGATGTTTTCGGCCGGGGTGCTGGCCGAACCCGAAGACCCCATCGAGGCAGCCCGCGAACTCGCCTGGGGATGGAAGATCGCCGTTCCCGCGCTCGGTGGGCTCTTGGTCGGGCCCCTCGTCTACTTCTTCGCACGGGAGGCACGCGGCCACGGAGTGCCCGAAGTCATGAAGGCCGTCGCCCTTCGCGGCGGTGTCATCCGCGGACGCATCGTCGCCATCAAGGCCCTGGCCTCCTCGCTCTCGATTGGAACCGGGGGTTCGGTGGGACGCGAGGGGCCCATTGTTCAGATCGGATCGGCGTTCGGCTCTTCTCTGGGCCAGTTGATGGGACTCAATACCATGGGCATCCGCACCCTGGTTGGCTGCGGCGCTGCGGCGGGAATCTCCGCCACATTCAATGCGCCCATCGCCGGAGCGATTTTTGCCGCCGAGATTATCGTGGGCCATTTCGCGGTCACCCAGTTTACCCCCATCGTTATCTCTTCGGTGGTCGCCACCGTGGCCTCACGCTTCTTTCTGGGCAACTACCCCGCCTTCCAGGTCCCCGAATTCCAGATCGTCAGCCCCTTCGAGTTACTCCCCTACCTGGCCACGGGCGTGTTGGCTGGACTCGTCGCAGTCGCGTTCATTCGCACACTCTCGTTCACCGAGGTGGCCTTTGAGCGCCTGCGGATCCCGGAGTACCTGAAGGCGGCCGTGGGGGGTGCCATGGTGGGCGTGATCGGCCTGCAACTGCCCCAGGTTTTCGGCGTCGGTTACACGACAATTTCATTGGCCCTGGCCGGAACCCTCTCCGCCGTCACCATGGCGGCTCTGGTATTCACAAAGATCGTGGCAACGTCGGTCACCATTGGTTCGGGAGGCTCCGGAGGTGTATTCGCGCCCTCCCTTTTCCTCGGCGCCATGCTGGGGGGAGTGGTCGGCACACTCGTCAACCAGTACTTCCCCGGAGCCACCGCCTCCTCGGGCGCCTATGCGTTGGTCACCATGGGAGCCGTCGTCGCGGCCACCACCCACGCCCCCATCAGTGCCATCATCATCATCTTCGAACTCACCCAGACCATCGACATCATCCCCGCATTGATGAGCGCCTGCGTGGTGAGCAGCCTCGTGTCACAGCTTCTGTCCCGGGATTCCATCTACACCTCGAAGCTTCGGCGCCAGGGGATCGATCTTGAGGAGAGCGCCGACCCCAATGTTCTCAAATCGCTCTACGTGCGCGATGTCATTGACGAGCAGCCCGAGGTCATCTCCGAGTCAGCGAATTTCCAGGCCATCCTCGATTTGGTTGTCCAGAGCGACCACGCCCAGTATTTCGTGCAGAACGACCAGGGCAAACTTCTCGGAGCGATCTCGCTCTCCGAAGTTCGCCGACTCATCTACGAGCAGGAGGCGCTTCGCCATCTTGTGGTCGCCGGCGACTTGGTGGATACCCGCCATCCCTCGGTCACAGCGGATAACGACCTTGCCGTTGTGATGCAAATATTCAGCGGTACCCGATTGGACGAAATCGCCGTCGTGGATGCCGTGGACTCCGCCTCCCTGCTCGGCACCGTGAGCGAGAAGGATATCGTCGAAGCCAGCCAGAACGAGCAACTGCGCCGCGACCTGGCGGGCGGCTTTTCGAGCAGCATGACGGCCGTGGGTCGGGGCAAGACCGTCGACCTGGGCGATGGTTTCTGGTTGCGCGAGATTCTGGCCCCCGCCTACATGTTCGGACGCAGCCTGGCCGAGTTGGCCATCCGCGAGCGCACGGGGGTGCAGGTGGTCCTGGTACGCGGCCGACGCTCCGACGACGGGGGCAAGGTCCGCGTTGTGGGAGCCCTAGACCAGTTCGAAGAGGGCGAAACCCTGATCGTCGCGGGCACCCTCGAAGGGCTGAACGAACTCGAACGACCCCGTTAGCAAGGTCGATGAGCGCGGGTCGATGAGCGGGGGTCGATGAGCGGGGGTCGACTAGCGGAGCAGGATCTCCACCCCGGTAGAACCGGGCGCCACCTCCAGCGGTTCCCGAGTCTGAGGGTCTCCCTCCTCGTTGGTCATTGCATCCCCGTCTGCATCCAGACGTACCGTAAGGTCGATGGGGCCCTCAAAACGCATGCCGGGAATCATGACCTGCTCGGGGCCGATCTCGAAGTCCAAGGGAAATCCAGGGGTCGAAACTCGAAGTACCGCCATGGGCGGACCCCGCTTCGCGCCCCGGGCGCGTGCAATGATAAACAGCGTCCCCCTCCGGCTCGCCGCTGACTCCGCCAAGCGGATGGTCCCCTGGACGCTGGGTCGGCCTCCGGCAGGCGGGCCCGCCGAGAGCAATCCGGGTGAAGGCGGTCCAGGTGATGGCGATCCAGGTGAGGCCGACTCGGCAGAACCGAGAAGCAATTCGACCCCGACCGAGCCCGGAACCACCCCCAACGGTGTACCGGTCTGGGGATCCCCCTCGTCCCGAGTCATGGCATCTCCATCCCCGTCGAGGCGCGCACTCAAAGCGATGGGGCCTTCGAAACGCATGCCTGGGATCATCACCTGATCGGGTCCGATCTCGAAGGCGAGAGGAAATTCGGGACTCGCGATCCGGAGCACCGCGAGCGGCGGTCCACCCGAGGCGCCCTGGGGGCGGGCGATGATAAATAGGGTTCCCTCGGCGCCTGCGTCGGACTGGGCCAAGCGCACATTGCCCCGGACCGCAGCGCCTGGGCGGCCCGCTCCGGCCGCCAGAGAACCGCCACTCCCCCCGCCCGCCATGGGGGGCGTTTCTTCCGGGGCCGGGAAAATTCGCGAGAGGTCGGGCTGCCGGGGCAATTCCCCCGGCACAAAGGGCGCGATGTTCCGATCGCAGCTCGCCATCCCCCAAACAAGAAGGCTGAGGATGACCCCAATTTGCACGCTGTTTCGCATCTGGCCTCGCTCGCCCGGGATTTCCGACCCTCGCCCAGGACAAACTTCCTGCCCCCGAAAGCGGCCCTCCTCGAATCCCGACGCGCCGGGATCATAGTCGCCCGCGAGCCGGACGCCCCGAAAATTTCAGGCTTTCCCCGACGAATAGCGGGCCGGCGGGGCGCTCCCTAAATCCCCGTGATAGGGTATCTCCGCCGGGACAATCAGAGGCAATGGAGCGGGCAGCGAGCGGTGGCTGTCGGTTCGAAAAACATTCTCTTCCCAGTCCACTTTTCTCTCTTTCTTCGGTCCATTCAGCTCTTGAGGCCTCGGCCTTGGGTCCGGCGCATGCATCGCCACAATCCGTGAGGAGCACAGCCATGACGAGTATCCGGGCCCCCAAGCCTGCCGCGAGCAGCAATCCCTCGAGCCGGCAACAGGGTACGAACCCGGGCAGCTTCGCGAACCCCTCCGATATCGGCGGGCCTCTTTCCTTTTCTTCTCCCGATACCCCCGGCATGCCCCAGGTGTCCGAGAAGACCGCATGGGATTTCATGCCCGAGGATTGGCGCAAGGAAAAAGGCCAATGGCGAGCACCCGATGGCTTCATTCCCGTCACCCAACTTGAACATGCGCGGCTCGGCCTCACCACGCCGGAAATGGAACGCGTTGCCCAACGCGAGCCCCATCTGAGCGTCGACCAGATTCGGGAAGAGATCGCCGCCGGTCGCATGGTGGTTCCCGCCAACAAGGTGCACCTGGGCATGGAACTCGACCCCATGGCCATTGGCCGGGCCAGCCGAACCAAGATCAACGCCAACATGGGAGCCTCGCCGGTTTCCAGCGGCAGCCTGGAAGAAGTGGAGAAGCTCGAATGGGCGCTCCGCTGGGGAGCCGACACCGTGATGGACCTTTCCACGGGCGGCGACCTCGACGCCACTCGGGAAGCCATCATCAAGCACTCCACGGCGCCAATTGGGACGGTTCCGATTTACTCCATGATCCTGGGGCGGACCGTCGAAGAACTCGATCGTGAAATGGTTCTGGAATGCCTTGAAGCACAGGCCCAGCAGGGTGTGGACTACTTCACCATCCACGCCGGGGTACGCCGCGCCCATCTGGATTTCGTCGCCAAACGCCTGATCGGGATCGTCAGCCGGGGCGGATCCCTGCTTGCCAAGTGGATGCTTCATCATGGCCGCGAAAACTTGATGAGCGAAATCTGGGACGATATTTGTCTCCTTATGCGCCGCTACGATGTGACTTTCTCCATCGGTGACGGACTGCGCCCGGGTGGCCTCGCCGATGCCACCGATGAAGCTCAGTTGGGTGAACTCTCCGCTTTGGGCGAACTCACCGAGCGTGCCTGGCGCCACGGCGTCCAGGTGATGATCGAGGGGCCCGGCCATGTCCCCTTTGATCAGGTCGAGTACAACATGAAACTCCAACGCCAGATCTGCCACGGAGCGCCCTTCTACGTGCTTGGCCCTCTGGTGACCGACGTGTTCCCGGGTTACGACCACATCACCAGCGCCATCGGAGCGACGGCGGCCGCGTACCATGGCGCCAGCATGCTCTGCTATGTCACCCCGAAGGAACACCTCGGGCTGCCCAAGCGCGACGATGTCAAGCAGGGATGCGTCGCCTATCGGATCGCCGCCCATTCGGCGGACGTGGCTCTGGGTATTCCGGGCACCCGGGACTGGGATGACGAGCTGACCAAGGCGCGCGCCGCACTCAATTGGGAAAAGCATTTCGAACTGGCTTTCGATACGGACACCGCTCGGGCCTACCACGACGAGGACATGGACGTGGATACGGATTTCTGCGCCATGTGCGGCCACGATTGGTGCGCGGTGCGAATCAGCAAGGAGATCGTCAGCTTCGTTTCGGGCAAGGACGAAGCCTACGCCTGGGACAAGCCAAAAATCTCAGCGGCGCTGAACGAAGAGCAAAAGGACATCCTTCAGAAACGAGGCGTCCTGAGCCCCGACCAGCTGCACCATCTGGCCTCGAAGACCCAGGCCGAAATGAAGGCAACCGTGGGTCAGGCCAAATGCCATAGCGAGGTCGTGCCCAGCCCGAGCGAGGCACAGGCGCTTCAGCAGGAAGTCCTTGAGTCCGAACCCGGAGCCCACCCGCCCGAGAGCTGATCCGGCTCCCCGCGCCTGGGAATACGCTCGGACCAAAGGCCTTTCCAGCGGACCCATTCGTAGGCGTTTCCCGTCGAGGGGCATAATCTTCGCCTTCGAGGCGAAATCCGGGCCCGGGATTCACCACCATCGGGCCGATTTGGTGCGTAAATAGCTGACTTTGTGGGTAATCTGCGTAGCCCAAGCGGGAGGGTCGGTGTATTGTGGGCTTTCGGCTTGCCAGACCGGGGAGCCGCAGAATTTCAAGATTCACCCGTGGGTAGGCGAGCGATGCCCACGGCCAGGTTCCGCCACCCCCAGAGAAAGGCCCCGATAAGCCACGCCGTCACATGGACTTGGACGGAATCCGACCGATTATTGCTTCATCGATCCGAGCATCAAGATCTAAAGATGAAGCCGAGTATGAAGCGTAATTTCAACGAAAATTGATAGCCCTCTCAAGAGCGGGGGCATACCATCGGCACCCGGCGGTCAGTTTCAAATGTTCGGCGGGCTGGACAAGAAGAGGCGAGGACTAACCCATCGGTCTTCGGGACCAAAGCGAAGCGGCGAAGCTTCCGAGAAGCCAACCCACAGCCCGGCACAGCCCGGCACAGCCCGAATTCGCCGCGTGGCGACCCGCGAGAGCCCAACCGGGCGCGCCAAGATTGAGGAGAGACTAAAAGATGGACGTAAAAATCAAGCTCAACTTGCAGTTCACCGTGACGGGGAGCGGGCTTGAAGACGCTTTTGAAGAATTCGACGAGTTGACGGTCGAGGGTCTGCTCAGCGAAATTCTGGACAAGAACCTGGCCTGCGACAGCATTGCGAGCAAGGTCGTTGAAGGCCCAAACAACCTCGAGGAATACGACGAGCAACAGAAGGCCGCTGGGGAATAAGCCTAGGCCCTGGGGGAGCGTTCGCCCAGAGGACCGCTTACCGCCTGCTCACGGGCCCCCTGCTCGGTTCTTCCCGGGTCGAGGAGCCCTCCGCGCACCCAGCCGCCCGAGGGCCGCAGACCACCGAAAAGGCTTGTCCGGGCCATTCCTCAGACCCACGCGCCTAGACCCACGCGCCTAGACCCACGCGCCTAGACCCAAGCGCTTAGACCCACGCGCTTAGACCCATGCGCTTAGACCCAAGCGCTGACACCGACGTACTGAGGGACCGACGCGCTCAGAAGAGGTTCAGCTGAACGGGTCCCGCATCGGGAGCGTGTGCGTCGCCTTTGGGGGGGGCAAGTGGGGACTTGGAGGGTGCTTTCCCTGGGCGGTAGATCCCCTGAGCGCGCGCCCAGCCAAGGACGTGCTGGTAGAAATCCTGGAAGCGCGGCGAATGGTCAAAATGCTTCAGATGCGCGAGCTCGTGGCAGAGGGTATTGACCAGACTCGAATACTTGAGCGGCTGGCCGGTCGCGACGTGGCGTAGGCGGATCTTGATGGTGCCGTCGGAATAACAGATCCCATAACGCCGCTTGACATTGGCCCTTTCGGCCTCGATCGACAGGTAGCGCAGGCCAAACCGCGAGCAGATGCGATCCGCATCCTCGCGCAAGCGGCCTAGCAATTCGAAACGGGTTCTCCGATCCATCGTCGGGCCCCAGTGTCCCGGCCCCCGAAGAGAACGTCAACCGCAGAACGCTATTGTTCCCGCGTTCGCATCGAAGGAATTCGTTCTCATGAAATCGGCCTCCGACTCACAGATCCTCTCGCTTTTCCCGCTCCCAAACGTGGTTCTTTTTCCAAACACCCAGCTGCCCCTCTACATTTTCGAGCCTCGCTACCGGGCAATGACCCATGCCGCGCTCAAGGGAGACCGCCGAATCGGTATGGTGGCCATCCGGCCCGAGGCCTTGAGCGAAGCCAGCGACTCCCCCGCCGTTTTCGCCATCGGCTGCGAGGGTGAGATTAGCGAGGCCCGGGAAAGACCGGACGGCACCCTCGACATCCTGGTGGCAGCGAAGGGCCGCTTCAAAATCATCGAGGAATCCCCGATTTCCGAAACCCGTCCCTATCGAGTGGCCCACATCCAAAGCCTCGATGAAGAAATGCTCCCCGACCCGCCCTCGGAGATTGGTGGAATCCGGCAAGGAATTTTCCAAACGCTCAACGAGATCGTTGTGCGAAGTGGTTCCGGCGATGAACCGGCCGCGCTCGGCAAACAGCACGCCGCGCTCAAGCATCTCGAAACCTATCCCGATGAAGCGTTCGTCCACGTAGTTGCCCAATCCATCCACCTGGGAGTCCACGAAAAACAAAGACTCATCGAGGCTTCGGGGCCGGCCGCTCGCTACCGAATGCTCGAAGAGTTTCTCGCTTTTCACTTGGCTGAACTGAAGGCGAAAACCGGGCCGGGGTCGAACACTATTCACTAATTTTCTGCACGCACAAAAATTCGAGAGAAAATGAATAAGGTCGGATTTTTGAGAATAATCGAGCTTTGCAGGGGTGCGGGTTCCGACCATCTACACACAACGGCTACACGGAAAAGGCATCGCCTCTCCGCCCGAAACCCTACTTAGTAAAAGACATTCGGACTTTGTAACACCGGTTCGAACGCATCTAGAACTCTATTTCAAGCCTTCGATTGCAAACTGCCCACGCTTGCGGATGCGTGAATTTCAACTTTGCGAAAAACCCGGATGATGTGGTTAAATGCGGCGTGTCCAACCGCCGGTTCGAAATCAAATCACTCCGCATCGGCGAATAACCCCCCAAACCCCCTGAATTCCCGACGCACCGCGTACGGACTAGTGTGCCCCGAATTGACCTTTACCCCCGAGGTCTGGGACGGTGTTTTGCATCGTCTGCAAAGTGAAGTCCCCGCATTTGCCTTTGAGACATGGCTCCAACCTCTGGAACCGCGTCGAATTGACGAAGGCCTTCTGCTGGTCTGTCCCTCGACATTTCATCGAGATCGAATCCGGCTCCACTTCCTGCCCCGCATCGACGCCTGTCTCCAGGCAGAAGTCGGCGAGAGCATCACGGTCGCGCTGGGGATCTCCACCGTCTCCGATCCCGCGTCCAAAGCCGCGTCCGACCCGGACCCCTTGCGGGCCATCGCTTCGAAGCGCCCCTCTTGGGTGCCCGACAAGGAGACCCCCGGGCCCCGAACGCCCGAGGCCCCGGGGCCCGATTCCCTTGGCGCCGATATCGCTGGTACCAATTCCCTTGGCCCCAATATCTCTGGCCCCAATATCTCTGGCCCCAATATCTCTGGCCCCAATACCTCTGGCCCCAATACCTCTGGCCCCGATACCTCTGGCCCGGTCCAGGCTCGAGGCGTCCTTCGCTCGGTGCCCGCCATCAATCGAAGCGAGATCGGCCGGCCCCGAGCCGGGAGGCCGGCAGCCCCTGCCCCATTCGGAACCCAATACACATTTGACAGCTTCGTGGTGGGACCCTGCAACGCCCTCGCCCGAGAGGCCTCCTTCGCCATGGCGAGCGGACAACAGCAAGCGCTCAACCAGCTCTACCTGCGGGCCGACTCCGGGATGGGGAAAACCCATTTGGCTCGGGCGGTAGCCGCCGAAGCCACCCGGGTGGGACCGGGTGAGGTCAAATACCTCTCCTCGGAGAATTTCACCAACCAATTCCTCTCGGCCCTGCGCAGCAATCGCACCAGCGACTTCAAGCGCCGCTACCGGGGGCGCCGGCAGCTCCTGGTCATGGAGGATATCCAGTTCCTCGAGGGCAAGACCGCGACCCAACTCGAATTTTTCCACACCGTTCAGCACGTCCTGGACGCAGGGGGCAAGGTCATGCTCACCGGGGACCGGATGCCCCAGGATATGCCCCACCTGAGCCCGAGGATTCGCTCCCAGCTAGCCAGTGGTTTTCTCGCCGAGCTCGAACCCCCGGATCAGCGGGTCCGCCGGGCAATTCTGCGCAGCAAGGCCGCCAGCGGCGGTGTCGGACTTCCTACCAATTGCCTGGATGCGCTGGTCGAGAGCATTCGCGGCAGCGTACGCGAATTGGAGGGTGTTCTGATCCAGCTCGTCACCACTGCATCCCTGCTCAAGCGGCCCATCGACCTGGTCCTGACCGAGAGCGCCATCGCCAAAAAAACCGCAGCCGCACCGAGAAAACGACGACTCGGGGTGGGGGACGTGATCTCCGTAGTCGCGGGATTCTTTCAATCCAGCCCCGAAAGACTCGCCTCGCGCTCACGCCGCAAGCAGATCCTGGTTCCCAGGCAACTCGCCATGTACCTGTGCCGGCGCTACACGGATGCACCGGTGGGGGAAATCGGTCAGGCCCTGGGCCGGGACCATCCCGCCGTCCGCAACGCCATCGAAAAGATCGAGCGCGGGATTCTCGAGCGACCGCCCCTGCGCTATCAGGTCGAAGCTCTCGGGGACCGCCTGGACGGAATGCTCGCCGATCTCGACCGGACGGACTGAACCCAGCCCCGGCCAGCCCAGCCAAGCGAGCTAGCCGAACTCCTGGGCACAACCCGCGGCTAGGAGACCACCTGCAGGACGGGTTCGCTCCCGGCGGAGCGGGCTCCGGTGTCCGACTCCTCGGACGAGCCCGACGCCGCTCCGGGCTCCATGGACGGCGGATCCAGGGCCGGGTCTTCGAATCGGTGGAGCACTCCGTAGAGCGTATTGCGTTCCACGGGAGTCCGGCCCACCTCGCGAATCAGCCGGCGAAAGTCTTCCGGGGCCGTGTTCTCCCCGAACATCGACCCCGACTCCCGGCTGATGGACTCCTCCATCAACGTGCCTCCGAAGTCGTTGGCGCCCGCCCCCAGCGCAATCTGACCCAACTTGTGGCCCATCTTCACCCAAGAAATCTGAATATTGGTGATCCAGGGCCGCATGAATAGCCGCGCCACCGCGATGATGCGGATATCTTCGGACGCCGTGGACCCAGGGCGTGAGCCCAGGACATTGTAGAGCTCGTTCATTTCGTGGATGTAGCCCAGGGGCACGAACTCGGTGAACCCGCCCGTCTCCTTCTGGATATCCCGGATCAGGCCCATGTGGGCGGCCACATGCCTCGCGCTCTCAATATGTCCGTACATGACCGTGGAGGTGGTGGGTAGCCCGATGGAGTGCGCCGTCTTGATGATCTCCACCCAGCGGGCGGTCTTGAGTTTCCTCGGCGAAAGAATTTCGCGGATCTCGTCATCCAGAATCTCGGCCGCTGTGCCCGGCAGGCTGCTGACACCCGCTTCCATGAGCCAGCGCAGGTAGTCGGCCAAGTCCATCCCGCTCTTACGGTGGCCCCAATCGATTTCCTCGGGCGAATAAGCGTGCAAGTGCAACTGCGGAAAGGCGTTCTTGATGGTGGCCGCCAACTCCCGGTAGTACTCGTGGTTCTTCTGAGGGTGGATGCCTCCCTGGATACAGATTTCAGTGGCGCCGCGCTCCACCGCCCCCGCGCATTTCTCCAGCAGCGTGTCCATGTCGTGGACGTAGGCGTCCGATTGATGTTTGTGGCGGGCAAAGCCACAGAACGAACAACCCACGTAGCAGATATTGGTGAAGTTCACGTTTCGGCAGATCACGTAGGAGACATCGTCCCCCACGTCTTCCTGGCGCGCCCGATCCGCTGCCCAGAGCAGAGCGTGCTGGTCGGCCCCCTCCACGCCGAGAAGAAGCTCGGCATCTTCGACGGACATTTCGCGCCCCTCCAGGGCACCATCGAGAATCGCCGCCACACGCGGGTTTACATCGTCAAGCATTCTTTGAAACATCAGGCAGCCTCCTCGTCGGACTGGTGGGTGGGACGCCGCGCATAGCCCTCGTCGGTAGCCAAGCGCAGCAACTGTTTTCTCATTTCAGGATCAAAAAATTCGGGACGGCCAAGCAGCCAGTCCGGGTAGACGGGTCCGCGGTCCTTCAAGACCTGACCGCTTGCTTTGGTCAGCGCCCGCAGCTTCTCGATCGCGGGCCACGGGGATTCGGGGTTGATGAAGTCCACCGTGATCGGCGAAACCCCGCCCCAATCGTTGAGCCCCGCACGGGCTAGCCGTTCGAGCATATCGGGCGCCAGGTTCGGAGGCGCTTGGATATTCATCTCGGGTCCCAGAATCAGCCGGGCAAGGGCCACCCAGGCCACGACCCCGTCGTCCCGGATGGGGGCAACCGCACGCATGGGGGTACTGGGTTTGGGGTGAAACGGTTGCACGATGACTTCTTGGATATGTCCGTAGCGCTCCTGAAGATCGCGGAGAGTCATCAGCGTGTCTACGCGCTCGGCATCGTTCTCTCCGATGCCCAAAAGTAGACCACTGGTAAAAGGAATACGCAGTTCCCCCGCCTCCTCGTGCATCCGAATTCGCACGACCGGTTCCTTGTCCGGGGCATAAAAGTGGGCCTTTCCCTTGCCGCGCAGGCGGGTGCTGGTGGTCTCCATCATCAACCCCATGGAGGCGTTCAGAGGACGCAGCGCCTGCATCTCTTCGGAGGAGAGAATCCCCGCGTTGGTGTGGGGAAGCATGCCCCCCTTCAGGGCGACCTTGCAGGCCTCGACCACGAGATCGACGGTGGTCCCGTAGCCCCGCTCCGCCAGCCATTCCCGATGGCTCCGGTAGGCGACCTCGGGCTTGTCCCCCAGGCACATCAGCGCCTCGGTGCAGCCCGTGGCCACCCCGCCCCGCACCATCTCGGACACCTCTTCCAGGGAATAGGTATGGGCCTCGGCGGAGTCGGGCTGCTTGGCAAAGCTGCAGTACGTGCAGCGGTTGCGGCACAGGTTCGTCAGCGGGAGAAAGATGTTCCGCGAAACGGTGATCACGTCACCCTTCGTCTTCTGCTTGCTCGCAAAAGCGCCATCCGCCAAGGCGTCCAGTACCCCGGGCTGGTGGAGGTTGGCCACCAAGCGCAGAGCCACTTCGGCCTCCATGCGACCCGCGTCCACGGAAGCGCCGATCAGCGACTCGGCAGCCGCCAGGCTCAAAGGGGTTTCCGGTAGGGGGAGCGTCACGGGTGGCCTTCGTTTAGAGGGGAGGGCATAGAGGAGGGACGGCAAATATTAGGGAGGGCAGATGATACCCCCCGGGCTGAAGTCCGCCTAGACGCCCAGCACGGAATTCCATTCAAGGGCGAGCCCCTCGGGGCCCGCCTAGGCCTCGCGGTAGCGGGTCAATCGGATACCCGCGGAGTCAACGGCACCGGCCAAGGGCTTGGCCTTGAGAACCGTGACCCGAACCCAATCCATCTCGAAACGGGAAAGCAGAGCCGCCGCGATGCGTTCGCCCAACGCCTCCACCAAGCAGTGTTCCCCTTGGCCCGCCACTGCCTCCACCACCCCGTAGACCGCTCCGTAGTCGAGAGTCTCCTCCACGCGGTCGCTGATCCCAGGCGCCCGGAGCGATCGCCCGATCTCAAGATCGATACGGACCGGCCTGCGCAGTTCGCGCTCACCCGCGGTCACACCGAGGGATGACGGAACCTGGATGTTCTCAAGCAGGATCGCGTCTCCCGGGCGGGCCGCCTCCCTATTCTGATCCATCTTTACCCCCAGCCCGGCTTCCCGAATCTTTCCCGGCCCCGGGCGTGCGCCGAGAGTCCAACGCGCTGCGCAAAGAGGCGATCAATCGCCCTCGCAAGTCCCGGGGTTCGAAAATTTCGCGGAGCGACCCCACGTCCCGGGCCCGCTCCACGCTGTGGATGCGATCGAATTCAGCCGCCAACTCCGCCTGCTTTTCCAACGAAACGTTCTGGACTAGGACATCGAGGCGCTCCCTCAGCTGGGCGCTCGGGCGCCTTCGCAGCTCGCGCTGCATCTCCACCACCCGAGGATCGGAAACCGCCTGGGCGCGCACCTCCCGGGCAAACACCACCGAGGCCGCAGGGCCGCCCCCGATCACCGACGCGTAGGAGCCTGTCAATGCCGTGGCCTCGAGCCCTGGGTTGAGCGCCTGGCTGAAGACCACGTAGGCACCGCCGTGATAGCGCGAGACCACACAAAAATGAATCGATCCCTCAAAGTTCACCACGGCCCGGGCGATCTCGGCGCCATATTCGAGCTGCAGTTTCCGCAGGGACTCGGGCGACCCATCGAAGCCCGACAGGTTCGCGAGGATCACCACCGGCCGAACCCCACTGGCCGCATTAATGGCCCTTGCCATCTTCTTCGATGACTGCGGGAACAGGGTGCCGCCATTCCAGGCTTCGGGACCATCGTAGGGCCGATAGCCATTTCGACTCACCGTATGGCTCTCGATACCAATCAACTCGACCGGGATTCCTCCGAGATGGGCATCCCAGACAATCGTGGTCTCGGCGCCCACCATGGCGGCCCAACGTTCGATCTGACCCCCGTCCTGATCGATCACCGCTTGCATCACGGTCCGCATTCCAAAGGGCCGCTTCCGCCCTGGATTGACTTCGTCGTCGAAAATTTCGCCGACCGTGGCGAACCCAAAGGCGTCCGAGGGAATGACATAGTCGCAGATCGAGCGGTCGTCGGGATCCGTAGTCGCCCGCCTGCGCGGGTTCGATTCCAAAGGCGCCACGTAGCTGAAATCGTAGTGGCGGTAGAGGATCTGGTACGCCTCGAAGATATTCTGTGCGTGGTACTGAGCTTCGCCGTTGGGACCCATGATGCGCTCATAGCCCCCAATCGCCAGTTCGTCTTCCGCCGACACCGAACCCGCGGCCTCGAGGGCTCGGCGCCCGGTCAGAACCATCGAGGCATCCTGGGTCATGATCAATGCACCCCGGGTATGCATCAGCATGGTGGCCAATGCGTCGAAATAAGCCTGGGCCCCAATATTCACGCCCGCCACCACGAGATTCACAACACCCGAAGCCTGGGTGAAGGTCACGATTCGTCGGACCACCCGCGCCGTCGCGTCAAGATTCTCGGTGCCGCTGTCCATGGCAATCCGAGCGCCGCTAGAAACCGCTACCCATTCCAGCGGCAGGCCCTCGGCCTCGGCCAAATCGAAAGCCGCCACCAACCGGTCGCACTCCGGAGCCGAGAGAGCTCCCATCTCCATGCTTGGATCTGAAAGCACCAGAACCCGGCGCATGCCTTCGGGGTGCTTGGTCGTGGGGGTTGAAATGATCCCGAACACCACGCCGGCCAGGTTGCCCCCATAGGCCCGTTCGATCAAAGGCGTCGCCACCGGGGGCGAACTGCCCGGGGCCAGATCAAACTCCTCGAAAACACCCTCAGAAGCCCCTTCCGCCGCCGAATCCGTTCCTGGGTGGGGCAGCTTGCGATCGCCCCCGGTGAGCATCTTGATGATCTCGTAGGGGTAGGGTTGACCCCGACGCCGGGTGGCGACAAGTTTGCGCTCGTAGGCCCGGGCGGGCACCAGAGGTTCGCGATGGGGCTCGCGTGCGCCGATCTCCATCTGGCCGTTCGCGTAGACGATTTCGATTTCCCGGGAAACGGGCGGGCTCTCGGGGTGCTCGGGATCCAGCAGGTTCAGACGGACCAGCACCTTCTCAAGACCCAGGTGTCGAGTCGCGGGAACCAGCTGGCTCGAAATGCGCTCGATCGCGGCCGGGTCGAGATAGATAGCCGGGGCTACGTAGAGAGCAATTCGATTCCAGCGCAGCCGGCGGCGACCATCGTGAACCTGAAGAATCGTTCGCAGGCTGCGGGCTGCACGTTGGAAAGTGAGTTCAAAGGCCGGCAGGTGGTTGGAGAGTTGGGGTCCGGCTGCCGAAGCCCGGTCACGGGTATCCGCGAGCACAAAGACCCGCTCGTCGTCGGGCACTTCTCGGGCATGGCCCACAAACGCGTAGACCCCTTCTTCGCCGGGAATCCGTTCGAGTTCAAAATTGACATAGCGAGCCAGATCGATTCGCTCGGCGGTTTCGGGGTGGAGATCATAAAGGTTTCGCAACACGAGCTCGCCGCCGACGTCTTCCCAGCTTTTGAATACGTGATCGATCCCGCCTTCTTCGCCCAGCATGCCCAGGGTAAAGGTTCTGCCACGGGCATTGTTTACGATGATTGCTTCGAGCTCTGAGCGGATCGCCGAAAACTCGGGCGCTTGGTGGGGGGGCACGACGACCTCCAGCGCGCGAAAGACCACCCCTTCCTCGGCTTCGTCCAATTCTTTCGCCGCGCGGCACACGCGTTCGGCCACCGCGAGAAGATTCGCATGGGTTGCTTGAGCGGCGATCACCACGCCAAACTCCCGGTAGCGAACGCAATGAATACGCGTACCTTCCAACAGCGAGGTGCTGTACTGCTCCGGCACTCGGGGCGCGTACCGTCGCTGGGTATGCGCGGCCAGGGCGACTTCCCGACGAGGCCCATCCGCCCCCATCATCCAATGGCCGACGCGGTCGAAGACCCGACGGGGCGCCGACGCCACCTCGCTGAGCACCTCAGCGGGCGGAATAGTGAACTCGGTTTCAGAGGCAGAAAGCCACTCTTCCACGGCAATCGACGTTCGGGCCGCGCGCTCTTCGACGCCGGGTTGCCGATAGATTCGGTACCTCGCCTCCAGGGCTGCGTCCGAGAGCGCGTCGCCGACCTGGGGTCGCATTCGCGCCACGAAATCCAACGCCCCGGCGAGTTCCACGTCCTGGTTCAGTTCAATTTCCGAACCGGCCAATGCGGTCACCCGCCGGATCACTCCCAACATCAAGCGGTAGCGCAGGACGGGGTCGCGCTGGGCCGACAGCATCCGCAGAACCGCGCGCTCGAGTGCATCCCCGGGGTCGAGAGTCGTCACTCCGTACTGCCTCAGGGCCGTTCGAACCCGATCCAGGAATTCGTCTGCGATGCCCGAACCCGCAGCCCTGACCCGCCGGACGTACATGCGAAAGCGCGCATCGTTGGACGGGCCGAGTTCCCCCGAGGCCAAGGTGATGGGTGCGCGACTAAAAATTTCCTCAACGTCGACGAAGGTACGAATCTCGCTTCGAACCTCGGCCAGCTCCAACTTGAAGGCATGCTTCAGGTCATCGGGCAATGGCGCTTCCAAGAAGCCCGCCAGCTTCTCCGCGCGCGCTGGATTCGTATCAAAGCCGAGCATAACCCGGCGGACCTCTTCGCGAACGCTCTCCATTGCAACCCGGCGCTGGGAGGGTTCCATCCGGTTCGCTGCTTCGAGATCGGGTTGCCCGAGTTCTTCATCGCCTTCGAAACGGAAGAGAACCGCCAGCGGGTCACTTTGCTCGGGAAGCTCAATCACCTCGCTTGGCTGGCCGACATCTCCTGAATCGCTACTCGGGTCGATTACCAGGAGCACATCGCCAGCGGCCACCTGTTGCCCGGCCCGGACCCGAATCTCGCTCACCGTCCCGGATACCGGCGCCTGGAAACCAATCTCCATTTTCATGGCTTCCAGCAACCCGAGTCCCTGGCCCACGCGCACACTCTCGCCCTCTTCGACATGGACTGCGACGACCATGGAGGGAGAAGCCGAGCGAACCTGGCCCGCGGTCTGAAGACCGAAGCGATAGGGCTGGCCTTCGAGCTCGAGGCGGAGGGCCAACTCGGAAATGTCGTACACAAGGCGCCGGACTCGCTGGTCAATGATGAGCCTCGCGCGGTACTCACCTTCCTCGCGCAGGGTTGCCGCGACGGCTCGATTGCCCAGATGAACTCGGTAACGCCAGGCGCCAATGGCATACACCATCAGTCGATAGCTCTCTCCCCCATAGGTCAGATCAACCTGCTGACCCTGACTGGGTGGAATCCGCTCTCGGGAGAGCGCCGCGGTGTCGCTGTAAAAGAAATCTCGAGCCTGGCGACGCCCCCGCTGGTAGGCCACGATGGCGCCGGCCACCAAAGCGTCCTGAGCCTCGCTCCGATCATCTCGGCGAAATTGCCCTCGGGCCTCATTCCAACGATCGAGCCAGGTCGTATCCACGGGTCCCGACCGGTAGGGCTGGGCACCGAGCAACTCGATGAGATAGCCCTTGTTGCTCGCACCCCCCTCGATCACCAGATCG
Organism: Myxococcales bacterium; assembly: GCA_012959665.1. GTDB lineage: Bacteria > Myxococcota_A > UBA9160 > UBA9160 > UBA4427 > JAZXM01. The sequence goes on from DUCT01000235.1 coordinate 18,115, forward strand.
AAATCGCGCAGAGCACACAGAAGCCGGGCTCGGGCCTCTTCGCGGTTGTCCCCTGTAGCGATCACCTTGGCGATCAGCGAATCGAATTCCGATGAAACCGTGGTCCCCAACAAAACGCCCGAGTCGATTCGAACCCTTGGCCCAAGAGCGGGATCGAAGCGGACGATACGCCCGGGAGACGGGAGAAAATTTGCATCGGGATCCTCGGCGCAGACACGCGCCTCGATGGCCACGCCGCGCTCTTTGACTTCGAGCCCCGCCAGTGATTCCCCGCGCGCAATTCGGATCTGGAGCTGAACGAGATCGATGCCCACGATCTCCTCGGTGATTCCGTGTTCCACCTGCAGCCTGGGATTTACCTCGAGAAAAAAGAAACCCTCGTCGCTCAGTAGAAACTCAACCGTCCCAACGCCTTGGTAACCGACGTGGCGCGCCAAGCGAACGGCAGCCTGCTCGAGTTCATCGCGTACCTTCGCCTCGAGCCAGGGAGGCGGAGCCTCTTCGAGCACCTTTTGGTGGCGACGCTGAACCGAGCAGTCACGGCAACCCAGGGCCATCACTTCGCCATGCAGGTCGGCGACGATCTGGACCTCGATGTGTCGACCCCCGGTGATGAGTTTTTCACAGAAGAGATCCCCGTTGCCGAAGGCCGAGAGCGCCTCTGAACTCGCCGAACGAAACGCTTCGTCGATCTCGGCCTCGCTCTCCACCATGCGAATCCCTCGACCCCCACCACCGGCCGTGGCCTTGATGATGACCGGGTACCCGATCTGGGCCGCGTGTTCCCGGGCGGCGGCTTCATCCGAAAGAGCGCCGCCGCTCCAGGCAGTGACGGGAACCCCCGCCTTTTCGGCGATCCGCTTGGAAGTAATTTTGTCTCCCAAAGCCCTCATCGCCTCGGCATTCGGACCGAGGAAGCGAATCCCAGCCTCCGCCAAGCGAGCGACAAATTCCGGATCCTCAGCCACGAAGCCCCAACCCGGCCAGACGGCATCCACTTTCCACTCGCGCAAGACCTCGAGCAGTCGGTCATGGTCGAGATAGGCGGCCACACCCCCGGCTTCGGACTCCAGCGCGATGGCGATATCGGCATTGCGAACGAACGGCGCATCGGAATCCGAGGCGGTATAGAGGGCAACAGCTTCTAGGGTGCTGCCCTCGAGGGTCCGCAAGGCCTTCACGGCCCGGATGCAGCGCATGGCGGCCTCGCCGCGATTGACCACCGCCAGCCTTCGAATTTCAAGAGGCTGAATCAAGACGGATTCCCCTCTCTCGGTAGAGTGCTCGGTAGAGTGCTCGCAGAAACTCTCCGAGACCCGGTCGGCCCGGGCGGAACGCATCGTACCCGCTCCCGCGACCAGGCGAATGCCACCATGGCGCCGTGGTGGGAAAGACTGAGGTCCCCAGCCAGGCGTTGACCCTGGAGGCACAGAAAGGGAATTCGGTTGCTTTTGCGGATTTCAAGAGCGCCCTCGGGCACCGCCAACACCCGGGCAATTTCTTGCTGGGCCAACCGACGGGCCGCGCGACTCAAGGCTTCGGGGGAAGAGTCGTCGACCTCCCCGGCGTCGACCCGCTCAAAACCCACCCAGCCCGGTTCATCGGCGCTGGGAAGAAAACACAGAGCGTGCACGAAGCTCTGCTCCGAGACCCACTTGCATTCGAAACTTGACGCGCCCCACAGAACCCGGGCGCGCAGTCCAGGGCGCGGCATCACCTCGAAGCGCCGGGGAATGAAAGCTGCCGCATCATCGCGCTTTCGGGCAAGTTTGTAGGCGGCCTCCTTCGCCGTCCAAATCAGCCAACGCTCGCGAACGCCATCGGTGCTCGCCGCGATCCTCGCCCGCTCGGCGGGCGAGAAGACCCGGGCGTCGAAGGCCGGGGTCCGCCAAGTCGGTGCGGCATCGGGGTCGCGTAGGTCCACCACGTCGTTCCCGATCATGGCTGACCTCCGAGTTCCCCGGGCGATTGACCGGCCGCCTGGGCAAAGTACTCAGCTTCCATCTGGGCGAGTTGTCCCATGACTTGCAACGAAAGATCTCGCGTTCGGCGCACACCCCGGGCATCGGATTTCGGCTCGATCAGGGCCAGAGAAACACGCAAGCGGTCGCCCCGGGCGGGGTAGGCGCTCCAAGTGGCCTGGGCCGCGCCGCGCATGTAGACGCAGAGCACCCGGCAGCCTTCCAATCCAGCGAGAACTCGACCGACCCCCCAGCCGGCTGTATCCGCCTCCACACGCCCGCTACGCGAGCGGCCTCCTTCGGGAAAGAGCACAGCAACTTCTCCCCGGGAGAGCAGATGGACGATTCGTTCGAGCACTTGCTTAATGTCCTCGCGCTGACCGCCTCGACGAATCGGAATGCACTTGGCCACGTACACGAGCACTCGATTCCAGGCTGTCGCCGCAAAATTTCTTTCTTCCGGCGTATTCCAGGGCAGCGAGTCAAAATCCAGCATAAAGCGCCAGTTGGAGGAGAGTGCCTGGGCGATAAAAAATGAGTCCACCAAGGTGAGATGATTGGCGCAGATCAGAAGAGGGACCCTTGGCTCGCTCCGCACCTTTCGATAGAAACGCCGACTTTTGGCGATGTCCTCGATGCGACAACCGAAGCGAAAACGTAAGAAGAGGCTGACCAGGGGGAACCCAAAAGGGGCAAGCAGCCGACCCACCGCTCGTTGGGTGCGGTGACGAACGGCCATGCGAGTTCGCATCGGGTCGGCGGGGATCGATTCGCTTCGGCTCACGGCTTCGTTGGCCCCTGGAAACAAGACGGGAAAAGGGCGGAGCGATTAGCCAAGTTTCGAGGAAATCAGCTGAACCGCATCGCCTACCGTATTGACCGTATCTACATCCTCATCGTCGATCTCGATATCGAATTCGTCTTCAAAGGCAATCACAACGTCTACGAGCCTCGCCGAATTGACCTTGAGGTCATCGAGGATGTTCGTCTCCATGGACACACCCTTAAGTGCCTCGTCGTTTTTGACCCATGGCGTTAGAATTTTGACCACGCCTTCCATCACCGCCGACTGTTCCATCTCTCCCACTCCCTTTATTCAAGAATCATTCATTGATTGACCGCAAAGATAGACGTGAGTTCTGGATGCGTCTCGTCTCGGTCAGTTTAATCCGTACCATTTATTAAGCGAGGCATTGCCGGGGCTTATTTTCCTTCTAGCCGTCCCAGCGCTTGAATACCAGGCAGGCGTTCACATCGCCGAAACCAAAACCCGCCTTCACGATCACCTTCATGCCATCGATTTCCTGAAGATTGTGGGGAATCGAGTCCGCGTAGGGCTCGATTTCGGGATGCACGTCCTCGCAGTTGATCGACGGATGGACGAAGCCGCCCGCCAGCATCAGCACCGAGGCAACACTTTCGATCGCCCCCGCCGCGCCCAGCGTATGGCCGATCATGGACTTCGTCGACGTAATGGGCGGCAACTCTCCCGGACCTCGACCCAGGGCAGCCGACCACGACCCCACCTCACGGGGATCGGCTCCGGTGGCGGTCAAGTGGCCGTTGATCGCATCGACTTCGTGGGCCTCGACCCCGGCGTCGGCCAGAGCCGCCTGAATGCAGCGTTTCACGCTCTCGGGGTTCGGCGCCGTCATGCTGCCCCCCATCCGGTGGCCCCCGCAATTGATGCCCTGGCCCGCCACCTCGGCGTAGATTCGCGCGCCGCGAGCGAGCGCGCTCTCCTCGCTTTCAATCATCAAAATGCCGGCTCCCGCTCCCGGAACGAAGCCCCCCGCCGACCCACTCATTGGGCGAGAAGCCTTCTCGGGCGCATCGTTCGAACGACGATTCAGAACCCGCATGGCGTCGAAGCCCGCCCAGATATAGTGGGTGGCGGCTTCGGATCCACCGCAAAGCATTCGAACCGCGGCCCCCCGACGAATCCGTTCGACCCCCATCGCGATGGCCTCGGTGCCGGTGCTGCAGGCACTCGAATTGGTGGTGACCTGGTTGCCCAGTGCAAATTGTCCGGAGACCCGCGCTGAAACACCGCTCGCCATCACCTGCTCAACCGACGTGGAGCCGATGCGGCGCACCTTTCCCGCATTGGTCAGCGGAATCACTTTCTCTGCCGTGGTATCCATCCCGCCGATCCCGGTTCCCACGATCGCGCCTGTATCCCAGTCCACGGTTTCTGAATCGCGAGCGGGCCGCTCGAGCCCCGCATCCCGCCAGGCTTCCAGGCAGGCAAGGCTCGCGTAACGGTGGCTGCCGTTCATGACAAGGCGTTCGTCTTCTTCGAATTCCGCATCGACCAGAGCGTCCACGCCCTGGGGCACACCGGCCACCGTACAGGCGAAATTGGCTTCCGCCATGGCCTCCACGTGCCGGATCCCCGATTGCCCGGCTCGCAAGGATTCCTCAAACGCGGTGAGACCGGTTCCGTTCGGGGCAACAACCCCCATACCCGTGATGACAACCCGGGCGCTCACCTGGGTACACCCATGCCTGAAAGCTCACCCGAGCAGACCAGACTCCCATCTTCTTTTCGCATCTCGACCTCGGCTCGCAATTTTTTTCGCCGAAAGAACTTGACCCGGCCCGTCGTAGTGACGCGATCGCCCGGGAGCACTTGCCCTGAAAAATCGACACTCGCGTCGGTAAAAACCGTGATCACCTTCTCAACTTCCTCGGCGCTGAATTCAAGCGCATAGAGATAGATTCCCTGGGCGACCACGCCCGCCTGAGCCATCGCCTCTACGAGAATCACACCGGGTGTGATGGGATTCCCGGGGAAATGCCCCCGATAGAAATCTGCATCTTCCGAGAAACGATAGCTCGCAACGATGTGCTCGCGATCCAGTTCGTGGATCTCATCGATGAAGCGAAAGGGCGCCTGCTGGGGAACGAGTTCCAGCACTTCGTGAC
>DUCT01000235.1:23059-54485 GCA_012959665.1 Myxococcales bacterium
CCTCGGTAGTTCCCGGGGCTCTAGCCACCGTACATCCCCCCGTTCACGTGAAGAACACTTCCATTGACATAGTGACCCCGAGTCGCAAGAAAGGCCACGGCGTCGGCGACTTCCTCGGCTCGACCCATCCGGCCCTGAGGAATTCGGGCCAGAATGGCTGCCTTGACTTCATCGGGGAGTTCTTCGGTCATCTCGGTGTCGATAAAACCGGGAGCAACGGAATTCACGAGAATTTCGCGGCCGGCGAGTTCCTGGGCCAGGGACTTCGTAAATGCATCGAGCCCCGCCTTCACCATGGTGTATGGAACCTGGCCCGGATTCCCGGTATGACCCACAACGCTGGAGATGTTGATGATGCGGCCGCGGTTCTTGCGCAGCATGAAGCGACGCAGCACGCCCTTGGAAAGGTACCAGGTGCCTCGCGCCATGGCGGCCACCGCGTCGTACTGCTCGAGCTTCATCGCCAACATCGGGGCGTTGATGTTGTAGCCGGCATTGTTGACCAGCACGTCCACCGTTCCGGCTTCTTCCTTAAGGCGCCCCATCAACCCATCCACCTCCTCGGACACGGTGAGGTCGGCTTGGATCCCGAAAGCGCCAGGCAATTCGGCCAGCAGCTTCTTCGCCTTTTCGGCACTCGAGCGGTAGTGAACACCCACGCGAAAGCCCTCGGCGCAGAGTTGCCGGGCGCAGGCTGCACCAATTCCCGTAGCGGCGCCGGTCACCAATGCAACGGGTTGCTCGCTCAATCGCCCATCCTTCCGCCGCGCGCATTGTCCGATTCCAGGGGGTAGTCGGGATAGTCGATGCCGCGAAAAAGACCGACTCGCGCGCCCTTCACTGTGTAGATCTCATTGTCATCCACGTGCAGACTGGCATCGCCGATCACCAGGGCTGCGCCCGCGTTGCCAAGCTCGGCGTAGCGCTTGATATCGACTTCGTAGCGGACCAGCCCATCGTGGGGGCGGATCTGTCCAAAAAACTCGACCTCACCGCACCCCAGTGCGCGACCACTGCCCAGGCCTCCCCGCCAGTTGCAATAGAAGCCAAGCAATTGCCAGATTCCATCGAGACCCAGACATCCCGGTTGCACGGGATCGCCCTGGAAATGGCATTGAAAGAACCAGTCATCAACGTTGACGTCGCGCTCGGCCACGATCCGGCCACGGTTTTTGTTCGCACTGATTTCGACGACCCGGTCGAGCATCAGCATGGGGGGCGTCGGAAGCCGGGCCTTCAAGCCCTCGGGTGCATCCTCCACCAGGCGACCGTACGCAAAGGCCAGCAACTCCTCTTTGTCGAAATGAGTCCGGCTTTTGAAAGCTTCGTATTTCATCGTTCAGCATCTTCCCCAAAACGGGCCAGATAGGAAGCCCAGGTCAGTCCCGACCCGACTCCCACCACCGCCACGTCGTCGCCTGGACCCCACTTCTCCCAGTTCTGGGAGAGTACCGTGCCCGAACTCGCCGCACCTGTATTTCCGTACCACTCGACGTTGGCATGATGCCGGTCGGCGGCGATTTCAGAGCGCCGGCACACCGCCTCCAGCATTCTCAGGTTGGCCTGATGCCCGACGAAGTGCAGGGCACGGGCGGGATCTTCGTACTCGGCTTTCAACTGGTCGTAGAGGAGGCCGGTTTTCTTGATGGCGAACGTCTGGACGGTCCGACCCTCTTGGGCAAAATAGCCCTGACGCGGGATCACGACCTTGTCGGCCCCGGCCGGATTGGACTCAAGGGCGCTGGCTACCAGGCGTGCCCGCCCGGTATGGCGCGGGGACAGGACCGCCGCCAGACCCGCGTCGCCCCACAGGACCGCCGCGCTGCGATCCGAGTAGTCCACCGTCCGCGTCATCGACTCCATGCTGACCAGTAATACGTAATCGGGCAGGGCATCCTCGCGCATCATGCCGAGCATATGAATGCCAGCTAGAAAACTCGTACACGCGGAGTTCACGTCCAGCGAGGGTGCGGCGATCTCCAACAAGCGCGATAGGTTGCAGGCCTCGGCGGGGGAAGCCGTATCCGGCGCGCAGCTTCCCCCCACCACCAGACCCACATCCCCGGCTGAAATTCCTGCACGCTCCAGAGCCATCTGCGCCGCCTGGGCGCCCAACTCCGCATTCGTCCATTCAGCGGCCTCCCCCGAGGCCCGGGATTCCGCGTTTCGGGTCTGCCGGATGTAGTCCAGGGGCAGCACCGTACGCCGAGAACGAATGCCCACCCGCTCCAGGATCCACTCGTCGTCGGTCCCGATATCCAGGGACTCCAGGAACGAATTACTGATTTCATTGGCCGGGTGAAAATGCCCCAGACCGAGCAGGTTTAACGCCAAGTGGTGCCCCCCCTTCGGAGTTTTTTCCGGTTCAGCGACTCGGTTCGCCCCCGGGCCTGTCGCTCCCCCTGCAGCCCCAGTGCGTCACTCGATGCTTCGAGTGGATGATTCTCCGGCGAGGCATTATGACTCAGAGTCACAGTGGGTCAAGGCCGGCCCAGACCGAGTTCCGCTGCGATTTCGGGCAACTCCGCCGCTTCGACCACCCGAATCTCGGTGCCCGCCGGGAACGCCGATTCCAGTTGCCTGAAATAGCCCCGGTCCGTCCGGGCCTCCACGATGACGACGATGCCCCGGTCGTCCTCACCCCGAATCAGGCGCCCGGTCATCTGCTTGAGATTGAGCAACATCTTACCCAGGCGATACCTCTGAAATGCGTTCAGGCCCAACTCCGCCACCCGGGCCTCCCGTCGACGGCGCAGTTCAGTGGGCACCTCGAAGGGAAGTTTTTCGATCACCACCGCCTGCAGATCGTCCCCCGGGATATCGACACCCTGCCAGAAGGTGCGCGAGCCCAGAAGAACGCCGCCGCCGGGCAGATCACGAAAGCGCGCCACCAGGCTTCCCGGATCGTCCGCCGCACGGCGAGGTGCCAGGACCTCGATCGTCTCATCGGCCAGATCATCAATCAGGATTTCGGCGACTTCATTCATTCGGCGCAGACTTGTAAACAGGCCGAGGGTCCTGCCCCCAAGGAGCCGAGCCAGGGAAGCCAGTACCCGAGCGGTCTCGACGACCGGGCTTTCCGCGCCCGGCCGCGAGCGCAGGGCGACGACCCGCATATGATTCGTATAATCGAAGGGACTCGATGCGACCACGTTGCTCACCCCAAACTCCGATCGCTCGTCGAGTTCGAGTTCCCCCATCGCCGCAAAAGCATCGCCGCCCACGAAGAGGCTCGCGGAAACCGCCGAAAAGGACTCGAGGTTTTCCATGAATTGCTCGTGGAACGAGTTCGCCGGTGAAACGGATCGGATCGCCAGAACCCAGCGATCGTAGGGAACCACCAGGCGATCGAAGGCCGCCACCGAGTCCTCGCCAGCTTCGGCAAAGGCGAGGCGGAGACCTGTGGCCGCCTCCCGGAGCGCCTCGGCATTGCGCTCCACTGGGCTCGGGCCATCCCCCGGATTCCCTGGGGTTTCCTCGAAAGTCCATTCCGCCCGACTGTCCAGTTCCTCGGCCAAGCGGGCCACACCTTCCAAGCGTGCCGCGGCGACGTCTGCCAGGCGCGCCGCCGTGGGGTAGAGGCGTGCCGGGTCCGGGGGCAGTTGAACCTCGCCGTACTCGCTCGCTCGCTCCACCACGGACCTTCCGATGGCCGCAAAGTCCAAGGCCAAAGAACGCCGGGCCTCGTTGATTTCCCGAGCGGCTTCGAGCCGTTGTTTGCGGGGCAGCTGCCCGCCCCCGGGCTCTCCCGCGACAGGGTTTGGCCCGGGTGGCCCAAAAATTTCGTCGATGCGCTCGCGCACCTCCTCCGGGCGAACCACTCGGGCGTAGACCTCGTCGGCCACACCCGCGAGTTCGTGGCCCTCGTCGGCGATGACGTGTTCAAAGTGTGGGTAGTCCGGAGGCCAGCGCAAAAGCAGGTCGTGATTGGCCACCACGAGGTGAGCCTTGGCCAAGGCCGAACGACGTCGGCCAAAGGGGCAGTTCCGGCGCTTGGCGCACTCTTCCCGGCTGCATTGTTCGGCCCTGCGCGCCACCGAGTTATGAATCAGATCGAGGAGCAAGGGGTAGCGACGAAGCAGGGCTCCGGGCAAAGAACCCACTTCGCCCCCGGGCCGGGTGCGTGCGCAGGCGACCAACACCGCATAGGCGTCGCGGTCTTCGGCGAGCAGGCCCGGATCGGCCCCAGCGGCCAGAGTATCCTGCAGGCGTTGCTCGCAAACGTAATTGGCCCGGCCCTTAATGGACAACGCCCTGAGTTCGGGATAGCCCAGCATCCGCGCAGCAGCGGAAATATCTTTTTCCAGGAGCTGATCCTGAAGAAGTTTGGTCCGGGTCGAAATAATCACCGGATCCCGGGCCCCGGCCGCCGCCCGCTCCATGGCGAAGGGAATGGCCGCGGCGAGATAAGCCAGTGATTTCCCGACCCCGGTTCCGCCTTCGAGCAGCCCGCGACCCCCGTGGAGGAGGTTTTGGTGAAACCCGCGCATCAAATCGATTTGCTCGGTGCGCGCCCGGTAGCCCGGGAAATGCCGCCCCCCCCGCTCGGCATCCGCCAGCACCCGGGCTATTGCATCCGCGTCATTGGGCACGGGGGCCTCATTGGTCTCGCCAATTTCAACGAACTGCCGACTTTCCTCGACGCCTTCGGCGAGTTCCGGAGCCGGCGCCAAAATGTCGAGCCAGGGTGAATCCGGTCGCTGGCGCTCGAGTGCCCGGCGAGCATTCGCGTAACGCGCCTCGCCTTCATGGGAACCCTTGGCCACCGTAAGCAGAACATCCAGGAGACCCGTGGCCCCCTTGAGGGCACGCTGCCCCGGCTCACGGACAAGCAACCGACGAACCGGATCTCTAGAATCTTGGGCCCGCACGTCGGGGTGTGTAAGCGCCAGCAGGTCCTCGAGGTCGAGGAGCCGAGTCCGGCCAAGAGAGGGCGACAGATCCCGGACCAGCAGAGGACGGACCTCGTCAGCCGTCTGAACGATCAGCGTCCGGCCGCGCAAGGCCTCGAGCAGGGGAGCGCGCCACTCGGAGAGCTCCGGGGCCGACGCCCACTCGTCGGGATCGACGGCCGCCTGCCCCAGCCCAGGGTCGGGCGGCGGTCCCGCAATGCGGAAAAGGGAGTGCAGGGCCTGGGGGCTTTCCCGGGAATCGTCCAGCAGGATCACCGCCAACTCGAAAATTTGGCTGGAACGCGAGCCCCCGGGACCCGTGGCCTCAAGGACGACGAGGCCCAAGGGCCCCGTCGATCCGAAGAAATCGGAAAGGCAGCCAAGGTCACGATCGGCCGCCAACGCCTTCAGGGTCGGCCGACTCAAAGCTTGCCCGGCGCTCGCGGAGGTATCAGACGTAGATGCCGCCCTTGAACTCTCGATCTTGCTTGATCATCACGTTGATGCATGCGGGTTTGCCCGAGGCCGCAGCGCGCTCGAGGGCAGGGCGCAACTCCTCGGGGCTTTCCACGTGCTCACCGTGCCCACCCAATGCCTCGACCACCTTGTCGTAGCGCGTGGGGTTGAGCAGCGTTCCGTCCAGCCGGTCCCAGCCGAGCATTGCACCTTGGGGCCGCATCATCTGTCCCCAGGCGGCGTCGTTGCCCACGATGCCAATCACGGGCAAATTGAAGCGCACCGCCGTATCGAACTCGAATCCGTTCAGACCGAAGGAACCGTCGCCGTAGACGATCACCACTCGCTTGTCGGGATGGGAGAGCTGAGCCGCCAGGGCGAAGGGCATGCCCACGCCCAGGGTGCCCAACGGGCCCGGATCCATCCAGGCGCCCTCACCTCGCACGGGCAGAATTTTCGCTGCGGTCGCGACAATATCACCGCCATCTCCGATCACGATGGGCGCATCCAGTGTATTGAGCCAGTCGCGTACCTCGCGGCACATTCGCTGGGGATCCAGCGGACTTTCGTCGCTGTTGAGTTTCGCTTCGACCTTCGCTTCCGCGGCGTCCTCGATCGCGCGCAACTGATCGCGCCAGGCGCTGAAGTCGAGGGTCACGCCCTGGTTCTTCATCTCCTCCACGAGCAAGTCAAAGCTGCATCCCAGGTTGCCCACCAGGGGAATATCCGTGGTTCGATTCTGACCAATCAAGGTGGCGTCCATCTCGAGTTGGATGATCTTGGCGTCTTTGGGAATTGTCTGGCCAAAGCGCATGCGGAAATCCAGCAGGGTTCCCGCCAGTACAATGCAATCGATCTGCTGCATGGCATCCCGTCGCGAACGGTTGAGGAATTCGGGCGACTCGAAGGGGACCGTGCCCCGAGCCATTCCGTTCGTGTAGGTCGGAATATGGGTTTCGCCGATGAACCGATTCATCGAGGGACTCGCGTTCGACCACTTGACGCTGGTGCCCGCCATCAACATGGGGCGCTCGGCGGCTTGAAGGGCCTCAACGGCGTTGCGGACCTCGTCGCGATCGGGAGAAAGGCGCGGACCCTGGGTACGAATCCTCGGCATGACGACGTCTTCCCACTCCACCTGGCCGTTCCAGACATCCATGGGGATTTCGAGAAAGGCGGGGCCGGGAATCCCGGAAACCGCATGACGAATCGCCAATTCGACGAATTCGGGAATCCGATCGGTCTGGTAGACCGCATCGCAGAACTTGGTGATGGGGCGCACTACCCCCAGATGATCCATTTCCTGGAGCGAACCCTTGCGAAGCTGGCTGAAGGGCCCCTGGCCCCCGAAAATGAGAATCGGCGAATTCGCCCGCCAGGCGTTCGCGATCCCGGTCACCCCGTCGGTCACCCCCGGTCCGGCGGTGATCGCCGCCACTCCGATGCTCCCGGGATTGCAGCGCGCCCACGAATCCGCAGCGTGAACAGCGGCCTGCTCGTGGCGCACGTCGATGATTCGGATGCCCTCGTCGATGCAGCCATCGTAGAGGGGCATGATATGACCGCCGGGAAGCGTAAAGAGCACTTCGACTCCGGCATTCTTGAGGGCGCGAGCTGCGAGTTTTCCGCCGTGTACGGGCATGAGAGGTTCCTCGTCTTTTCTTTTTTTTTGGGGGGGGGAAATGGGGAGGCTGACTAGAGACCGGCTCTCCCGCCCGGGCAAGTCGCGTTCCGCCGGGATCCTACAGTATCCCACTCGGGAGAATCCGCACCAACGCCCCAGCAAAGCGCCCTGGGTCAAGTGCTTCGCTCTGTGCTCTGGGCGGGTTTGGAACGGAGTGCTTGGAAGGGAGTACTTGGAACAGAGTGCTTCGAATGGAGTACTTGGAACGGAGCGCTTGGAATGCAGTGCTTCGAATGCGGTCCTTCGCGAAGCAAAACGGGGGCAGATCTCTCGCGAGAATCTGCCCCCTCTTCAATTCGCTGCTTTTACTCGAGCCTCTAACCCGCGGGCTCAAACTCCACTCGGCGATTGGCCGCCCAAGCGGCCTCGTTATTATCCCGACGCAAGGGCCGTAGCTCGCCGTAGCTCACCACCATCATCTGGGCAGGAGGCACGCCCAGGTTGGTCAGGTAGCGACGCACCGCCGCCGCACGGCGATCGCCGAGAGCGAGATTGTATTCCTCTGTGCCCCGATCGTCGCAATAGCCCGAGATGATCACCGTAATGCCCGTGGCATTGAGTTGCTCAGCGGCCGCCTCAAGAACCGGTGCGGCATCGGAGCGGATCTCCGAGCTGTTGAATTCAAAGTGGACTCGGCCCGGGTTCGTCCACTCCACGACGGGCACGACCACCACTTCCACTTCTGCCGTGGCACTTGCATCGCTAAACTCACTGCCCGTCTCCGCCGGGGCCGGGGGTTCTTCGTCCCCGGTGGTCGCACATCCTGCGGCGATCACGATGAGAGCGGTTGAGAGCGCCAGCGCACTCCTCGAAAAGAATGATGCGCTAGTACTATAAGGAAGACGTGTTCGGTTCATGTCCATTGAGATCCTTTGCGGCCAAGATAAGTTTGGCGTCGGTCGGGCACCGGTTGCGGGCACAGAAGAGCATACCCTCTCCGGGACTTCGCCGTGTGTTCGGCGGAGATAATGCGGATTTCTGACACGCCCCGCAAGCGCGACGGGCCTTCCCCTGGGCCCGTCCGGGCTTCTGACACGGGAGAAGCCGCCCGAATCTGCAAAAGTCGCGGGGCGTGGCCTATGCTCAAGCCCCTTCTATGAGGAACTCACACGCGAATCATGGGTCGGAGAGCGGAATCCAGCTGCAGGAATCCATCCCCGTCTTCCTTGGAGAACCGTCAAGAGTGGAAAATTCCAGCAAGATTGTCTCCGGAAAAGACCCTGCCGGGGACGCTCCAAACGATGCCGCGCGTTCCATAGTCCTGTTGCGTTTTAGTGGTGACGTCACCACCAAGGCCCCGCCCACCCGCCGCCGTTTTCTCCAGCGCCTGGTCACCAATCTCAAGGACGCCCTGTCGAGCCTCGGGATCGACCATAAAGTGACTCGGACCCACGATCGCTTGTTCGTCGAGTTTTCTTCGCTCCATGAAGAAACCGCTGTCGATGCGCTGAGCAAAATCTTTGGCGTCCAGTCTCTGGCCCTCGTCAAGAAATATGCCTGGGCGACCCTCGACGATATCGTCGAGACCGGCGAGAAAATTTTCCGCGACGCCGTACGGGGCCGAACCTTCGCCGTACGCGCGCGCCGGGTCGGGGATCGGCGAGCAATCCCCTTCCAGTCCGAAGAAGTGCAACGCCGGCTGGGCAGCGCCCTGCTGCCCGGAGCAGCCGGCGTTTCCCTGAAGTTCCCCGAAAGCGTTGCCGCGCTGGAGATCATGCCCGGCGAGGCCTACTACTTCGGTCAGAATGTTCGCGGCCGAGGTGGACTCCCTCTTGGCTGCGAAGGGAAAGCTATCTCCCTGGTATCCGGTGGGTTCGACTCGCCGGTCGCCACATGGCTCATGATGAAGCGCGGCGTCGCCCTCGACTACGTCTTTTGCAATCTGGGCGGACGGGACCACCAACTCGAAACTCTGCGGGTCATGAAAGTCGTTTCAGATCGCTGGTCCTATGGGACCCGCCCGCACTTTCATGCGGTGGATTTCGATGAGGTCACCCGAGATCTCCAGGCCAAAGTCTCGACACGCTATTGGCAGGTCGTCCTGAAGAGACTCATGCTGCGAACCGCCGAGATCATTGCCAACGAACGCGCCGCCTGGGCAATCGTCACCGGCGATGCCCTGGGTCAGGTCTCCTCCCAAACCCTTCAGAACATCGCGGTCATCTCCCCCGCGACGTCGCTTCCGATCCTGCGACCGGTGGTGGGCCTGAATAAGGACGAGATCATTCAGCAGGCCCGAGAGATTGGAACCCACGACCTCTCGGCCAAGGTCGGGGAATACTGCGCCCTGGTGCCCAGCAAACCCGCCACCCGGGCCACCCGGGCCCAAATTGACTACGAGGAACGGGACCTGGATCTCTCCATCCTCGAGCGCGCGGTCAGCGAGAGAACCGTCCTCGATCTGCGCACCCTCGACCTCGACAGCCTGGAACGACCCGAAACCCAGACCTCCGAAATCCCCCCGGACTCCGTGATCCTGGACCTCCGTTCCAAGGCGGCCTTTCAGGGCTGGCACTACCCGGACGCCCTTTTCCTCGATTTCCCCAACGCTTTGCGGGCCTACGGCGAGCTCGAGGCCGGGCGCGCCTACGTGCTCTACTGCGAGTTCGGGCTCAAGAGCGGGCATCTGGCGGAATTGATGCAACGCCGGGGTCTCGATGCGCGGCACTTCGCCGGTGGGCTGAAGGAACTCATCGCCTACGCGAAGCAACGGGGGCTGACGACGCCCGAATTCTGAGGCCAGCGACGAACCCACCCCGCGACAGAATCAGGGCGCGATTCCCCGAGAAGTCGGGGCCGCCCCCTCATCCCGGGAATTCGGACTTCCGTCGCTCTCCCCGCCCGGGGGAAGCACCCGGTCGAGGAGTTGGTGTCGGCGAGCGGGGGTCATCTCGCGCAGCTGCCGCATACGCCGGCGTAGAGCTTCCCGCTCTTCAGCGGACATGGATTCCCAGCGGCGACGATTCGTATCCAGCTGCTCGCGCGCCGAGGCCGGGAGTTCTCTCAGCTCATCGAGATTCTCCCGAAGCACCCGCTGCTCCTCGGCTTCGAGGCGGCGAAAGGCTCGCAGGTTCTGGCGCAGAAGTTCGCGCTCCCCGGGGTCAACCTCCCTCAATCGTTGGCGGAGGGCAGCGCGTTCTTCGCCAACGTCCTGCTTCATCCGATCGCGCAGCGCTTGGCGCTCGGCCTCCGGGAGGCTCCTGATCTCGGTCCGTCGCTGTTCCCGCGCGCGCATGCGACGGCGGAGTCCCTGGCGCTCGTCATCGCTGATTCCCTCGCGCAGTTCGCGCTGCCATTGCTCGCGTTGGTCCCGCATCTGTTCGCGTTCTTCGGGTTTTGCGTCGTGCCAGCGGCGGCGCATCCGCCGGCGCAATTCGCGCCGCTCGTCGATCGACTCGGCTCTGATCGCATCAATCTTGATCGCATCAAACTTGGTCGCCTGATCCAACGCCGGACCGGGCGGACGGATGACTTCGACCGCCTCAATTTGGAGCGCGCGGGGCCTCTCTGCATCCTGGGCCCCGGCGGCCGACGCCGCGCAAAACGCAACCCATACGCCAAGTACCAAAAACGTTTTCAGTCCCAGAATCTTCATATTCGCTCCAGGGTGTCCAACTCGTCCAAAAGTTCGAGAAGCTCGAGGTTCTCGATGACATCAAAGTCGGCCAGGACATCGAACTCAAAAGCAATGGCCAACTCTTCGTCGCCAATGACCGACAGGTCGACCTTCAGATCCACATCCAGATCCGCCGCCAGGCGGTCCTGGTTCTCCCGCGCCATCTCCGAAGGCCCAGTAGGAAAGGCTTCCGCGATCAGCTGGGGCGCGCTCTCGGGCCCGGACGTCTCGACGAGTCCATTCTCCGAACGCGCTCCATCCCCGGCTTCGGTCTCCGCCGTCCACCGCGGGAGCTCCAGCGGATTTTCGGGATCAGGGGTCACCCCCTCGGAAAAATCCGACTCCGCCAGGTTTCCCGTAGGAGCCGAATCGTCGCTCCGGAAATCCCCCAGACTCAAGTAAAGGGCCAACCCCGCAGCCAGGGCGGCGACAGCCGGGGCCAAGCCCCTCCACGGGGCGCGCAGGGGAATCACGGGGGCCGAGGCCCGGGAGCTCGTCCCGGCGGGAGGTTCGATCCCCGTCGCCGCCTGTTCGGCCGCGATCCGCTGGCGCAGGGCGGCGTGCATCCCCTCCACCCGGGCGCCCTGGCGTTGAGTTTCCGACTCCGAGCGATCCGCGGGATGCGCAAGGTTGCGCAAGTGACCGCTCACCTCGCCAAGCTCGGCACAGCGCGCCGCCAGTTCGGGTTCTTCGGCCAGCCGGCGGCGAAGCTGCTCCGCGCGCTCGGGGGAGAGTTCACCGTCGAGCAGCGCCGAGAGGTCTTCGTCCTCGGAGCTGTCGAGTGCGGGTTTCTTCCAATCACCACGTGTGGCATCGCGTGTGGCATCGCGTGTTTTTTTCGTCATTGTCCTCTCCCTTATTTTCCCCGAACCCCTAGGCCGTTCCCCGACGAGAGACCGAAGCCATGGAATCCGTGCAGTTTCCCATCCGGGAGACCAGCGCGGCCCGCCCCCGGTGGACCAGTGCCTTCACGGATTTCTCCGTCGTTTCAAGAATCAACGCCACCTCGGCATAGGAATGCCCTTCGGCCGCCGAAAGCCAGAGCGCCATTCGTTGCCGCTCGGGAAGTCTTTCGAGTTCCTGCCCGACCTCCACCCCGAGACGCCTGGAATCCACGACCTCCTCGACACCGAGCCCGACGGCCCGCAAGTCGGCCTTTTCTTCTTCTTGGTGAACGTGCCGCCTACGAGGCCGCTTCAATTCGTTGATCGCCAAGTTTGTCGCAATCCGATAGAGCCAGGTCGAGAAGCGGGCACGCGACTCGTATCCCTCCCGCGCCCGGTGGACACGGAAAAAAGTTTCCTGCACCAACTCTTCGGCCACCGCCTCATCCCCAAGCATTCGTTCGAGATACCGGAGAAGGGGGCCCGCCCAACGAAGAAAGAGTCGGTCGAAGGCCGCCTCATCGCCGTCGCGAAAAGCGAGCATCAAGGCGATATCGAGATCTGGGTCCTTCCGCTCCACGACCACCTCCAAAATCCTCCGAGTCGTTCTTCCTTCAACCGGGCCGGAGTTGGAAAGTTGCGAGATTTTTCAAAAAGTCTCTTTCCCCCAGGGCGTACCGGCGAGGGGGAGCGGGCTAGCGCGAGCGGGCTCTCTCCGTATCGGAGACCTCTTCAAGAAACTCCAGCATCAGCGCGTTGAAGCGCTCGGTCGCCTCGATATTGACGATGTGACCCGCCCCAGGGATCAATTCATGGCGGCTGTGGGGCATTTTCGCGTGCATGACCTCTCCGGCGCGCAGAAAGGCCTTGTCCTCGGCGCCCACCATGATCAGGCAGGGCGCCTCGATTCCGGACAAGTCGTCGATCACCGAGAGCGCCAGCCCCGAAACGTAGCGACCAAAGCGGGCTACCCCTGCCGGGTTCTGGGCCCGAATGCCTTCGGCGGCCACCTGGGCAGCCGGCAACTCGGAGTCGCGCCCGATACACGTGGGCGCCGCCTTTCCGGTGACGAAAGCGTCCATGCCCTTGGATTCGATGTAGCTGGCGGTTTTTTCCGAGCGCTGCTTCCAGCCCTCCGCCGCCTCGGGATTCTTGAAACCCGGTCCGCTGCCCACCACCATCAAGCCCGCCACCCGCTCGGGATGGGCCACGGCGAAATGCAAAGACGCGAGGCCTCCAAAGGAGAGGCCCGCGAGTACGCAGCGACGTTCCCCCGCAACCGAATCAACCACGCGCTCCAGATCCGAGACCACCTGCTCCATGGTGTACGCGCTGATTTCGCCGGGCACCTCCGATCGCCCGTGGCCGCGGTAATCCCAAAGCGCCACCCGGTGGCCCGCCGCCACCAGGGGCTCGACCTGGGCGCGCCAGTTGGCATGAGTGGTGGAATAGGCGCATGAAAAAACGATCGCCAAACCCGTATTGTCCCCGCCCTCGGGGTGATACTCGGCGTAGAGCTTGACCCCGTCCGTGGCCTCAATGATGGCCATGCAGCGCTCCTCCTTGACTCAAGGGCTCAATGAATTTCCACAAGATAGGGGGGCACGAGCAGCGGCCCTCCCGTGGGCAGATCGGCCAGCCAGGACTCTACACCGCGCAGGGTCTCGGGCAGCGGCCAACGCCCTTGCATCATCGTGGCCAAGCGAACGTCCAAGGCATCGCCCAACTCCTCGCCAAGCGAACGCGGCGGCGGAAAAGCCACCAGCGCCACATCGGCGTCCGCCCCCAAACCCAGGCGCACCCGGACCCGATCCGTAGCCATATGAAGCCCACCCAGAAAGTCCACCAACCCGAGTTCGTAGGCCTGGCTCCCGGTCCAGACACGGCCCTGGCCCACCCGATCAACGGCTTCGAGTTCCATGCCCCGTCCCTCGGCCACCCGACTCACGAAGAGATCGTAGACCTGCAGAACCATGGCTTGCATGCGCATTCTTGCCCCCTCGGAGAGGGGCTGACTGGAGACCATGAAATCGGCGTATCGGCCCCGGGTCAAGGATTGGGTAGTCACACCCAATTTGGCAAGGCCCCCCGCCAGGACCGGTCGCAGGGCGAAGACCCCTATGGAACCCGTCAGGGTGGCGTCGTTGGAAACAATCTCGTCCGCAGCCACCGCCACGTAGTACCCCCCGGAAGCCGCAAGGTCGGAAAACGAGGCAATGATGGGCTTACCGGCCTGCTGGGCAATCCCAATGCTCCGCCAAATCTCTTCGGCGGCCAGCGCTGAACCACCCGGGCTATCGATCCGCAGGATAATGGCGTCGATGCTGGGGTCATCCGCCGCCTGCTCCAGAGCCTCGGCGACTCGGCTGGCGGCAAAAACCAATTCGCCCCGGGGCGAGCGGGAACCCCAACCGCTCACCACCGCGCCGCTGCCGTAGATAAGCGCCGCGCGAGCAATGGGTTTGATGCCGACCTGCTCCGGGGTCACCGTTGCATACTCGTCGTGCTCGACCACCGCTTCGCCCAGGGCATCCAACAGAATGTCCAGATGTTCCACACCATCCACAAACCCGAGGGTCTGGAGATCCACGGGCAGGATCGGTCCCTGGTCGATGGCGGCCCGGACCTCCTGAACCGACATGTTCCGTCCCTGGGCAATGCCCGAAACAAAGAAGTCGTTGGTGGCGTCCAGCAGCGAATTGGCCATCTCCAGCGAGGGTTCGGACATTTCGCTCGCCGTATAGGCCTCGACGGCGCTCTTGTACCGGCCCGCCTTGGCGACGTCGAATTCGACGCCCAGTTTCTCCCAAAGTCCCCCGAGAAAGAAATACTCCGCTGCCAGACCGAGCACCGGAACCGAACCCGCCGGTACCACGAAGACCTCTTCGGCGGCGCTGGCCAGAAAGTACTCCTTGCTGCCGCTAAAAGTCGCCATCTCCAGGTAGGCAACGGTTCGGTGGCCTGCCGTCTCAAGGCGACCGATCGCCTCGCGCAATTCTCCTACTTTGCCCCAACCGATGGACAGGGGCCGAATCACGATCACTACGGTCCCCAGGCGCGAGTCCCGCTCCGCCAGGGCGAAGAGGGAAAGCAGCCCGGTAAAGGGTGGGCTGCCCTCACCCAGGACCCGAGAAATCCAGGGGGATTGGCTGGCCTCCACGTACTCGCCGCCCAGCTCGAGCACCAGTGTGCTCCGGGCCTCGATGACGAGCCCCGACTCTTCGCCCAACCAGAGCAGCGCTCCCCCAAGCACCAACAACGCCAACAGACAAACCCGGGTTTTTCTTCGAACCGACATGCGACGCCTCCTGGACCCAAGGCTATCCCAGTCGAGCACGAGCGCTCGTCAGCGGGGACTCTGTCCGGCCCGCGCTCCCCCTTTAACCCGCGCTCCCCTATACCCGCTCCCCTATGCCCGCTCCCCCATGCCCGCTCCCCCTATGGAAGAGAAGCATGGACGAGCCCGCTAGCGGGGCTCGTAGTGGGTCAGTTCCCGGTGATCGAACAGGAAGAGCAACGTGGAGACGGAGCCCACGGTCCAGATCCCCATGCGGGCGAGAACATTCAGCACTTCGGCGCCCTCGAAGGGCTGCCCCGACCAACCCGAGAGGGCAAGCACGATGGCACTCAAGAGGGGCGGGCCCATCTGGTCGAGAATTCCGAAGAAGCTTCCCAGCGCCATACCCGACGCCGACATCAAGTTGGCCATCGCCACCGACGCCACACCACCCATCACCAACAGAAAAGTTGCCATGCGCGGCAAGTAGAGGGAGGACACCATGGCCAGGGCCGCCACCGCGATGCAGTTCACCATGGCGCCCGCGATCGCCAGACCGGCGGGCACGAGGGAAAGGTCGCCGCGAAACGCCATGAGCAACCCGGTCCCCCCGAGCAGGAAGAAAGCCGCGGCGAAGGAAATCATCAACGAACCCACGAGGCGCGCCAGGGCAAAGGTCCGCCGGGACAGCGGCCGGGATAAAACCAGCAGCGCACTGCCATCCTCGAGGGTCGACGAGAGGTGATCCGAAGCCACCAGCCCCGCAAGAATCGCGCACCAAAGCGCGAGCACGCCCAGGGTGATCACCCCAGCCCAACCGAAAACCGCCAGGGTTTCCAATTGTCCCGAATCGGTTTGCACCAACGGACTGCACTGGGTGCAGCTGTTGACCATCGCCAAGGTCAGCAGGCACAAACCCGCCACGGCAGGCACCACCCTCCGACGAGCAGCATCCTGCAGCCCTTCGACTGCGAGCAGCCTCAGCGGCCGGATATCAAGCGCCATGTTGGATCTCCGATTGCGAGCCCACCAGGCGAACAAAGGCGTCTTCGAGTTCTTCCCCCGCCCGAACGATTTCACCGATGGCTCCCGAAGCCACCACGCTTCCTTCGTTCAGGATCACCACGCTGTCGCACATGCGCTCCACTTCGGAGAGCAGGTGGGAACTGACTAGAACCGAGCACCCGGCCCGCTTGGCCTGGCCGATCCATTCCCGGGCTTCGCGCATTCCGATCGGGTCCAAACCGCTGCTGGGCTCATCGAGCAGAAGCAAACGCGGACCGCCGATCAACGCCTGGGCGAAACCGACCCGCTGGGTCAGCCCCTTGGAAAGGGTTCCCACCAAGTCCCCCAGCCGGGAAGCGATCCCGGTCTGCTCGGCCACGGCTTCCACCTGACGAGCCAATTCGCCCGCGCGAAGTCCCACCAGACTCCCATGCAGAGTGAGAAAGGAGGCCACGGTGCGGTGGCCCGGCAGGGTCAGGCGCTCGGGCAAGTAGCCCACACCGCGCCGACTCTCGGGATCAAAGGGGTTTCCCCCTTGAAGCCACACGGTTCCCTCGCTCGCTTCGCTGTGGCCCAGGAGCAGCCGCAGGGCCGTCGTCTTGCCCGCACCATTGGGCCCCAAAAGACCGAGGGCTCGGCCTGGGGCCAGACTGAAGCTAACCCGAGAGAGGGCGGCGCGTTCGCCAAAATATTTACTGACCGCGGCGAATTCCAAGGCATGCATTGGGATGCAGGCTACCACGCCGAACAGGCTAGATCTCCCCTGACCCGCCCCTGATTGAACTTCATAATCGGAGCTAGGGTTGACGCCATGATTGAAAGCTCTCCGCTGCGCTTTGTACCGGGTCATGTCGCGCCCGAGAATCCTGGCCCGAACCCTCGACTCTTTGCCTTCCTCGGTCGAGAACTTCTGGTCACCAGTGAAAACCTCCTGCCCAGTGTCACGGCGATTGACGGCCTGGGCATCGAGGCCACCCGGACCCAGTACCTGGGCGCATGGGACCAACAGCACTGCTACTCGGCGGAACTTCCCGGGGATTTCAAGCCTCCGGAAGGTTTCGCCACGAAGGACCTGCGGATGCTATTCGGCGCTCTCGAACCCGAGCTTCACGCCCTGGCGGGCCGGGCAGTGCAAATTGTCGAATGGGACCGCACCCATCAGTTCTGCGGAGCCTGTGGGGAGCAAACCGAAGTGTCTTCTACGGATCGCTCGCGCAGTTGCCCCGACTGCGCGATACCCATGTATCCCCGGCTTTCCCCCGCCATGATCGTCGCCGTGGAACGCGGTGACGAAATTCTACTCGGCCGAAGTCACAACTTTCCCCCTGGCATTTTCAGCGTCCTGGCCGGCTTCGTCGAACCCGGTGAAAGCGCCGAGGAGGCGGTGATTCGCGAGGTCTACGAGGAAACGCGCATTACAGTGGAGGACGTGCGCTACTTCGGCAGCCAGGCCTGGCCCTTTCCCAATTCGCTGATGCTCGGCTTCAGGGCGCGTTACGCGAGGGGAAGCGTGGACACCGACCACGACGATGAAATGGAATCCGCCGACTTTTTCCACGTCAACGAATTGCCCCCCATGTTCCCGGGAAAGATCAGCATCTCCCAGTGGCTGCTGGAAGACTTTGTTCGGCGACATAGCCCGGATCGCGACGCCGCCGAAAAGGGCCGGGAAAAGGGATAGAACCTCCGAACTCGATCAACCTGGCGAGCGGGGCCTGAGAGCCCGTCTCAAACTTGCGAAGCGCGGCAATCGCGCTCGAAGGTCCGGCTGCCCCAGAGCAGAAGCAGGGCGCCGATCGCACAGCTCGAGATGACGATCACCATCGAATAGCGCACCGCATCCTCACCGAAGTTCGGGGACAGCACGTCGTTCAGGATCCCCACCGCCTGGGGACCAGCCCCCATGCCCAGCAGGGTGATGCAGAGAATCAGCAGTGAGGCGCCCAGGGCCCGCATGCGCGGAGGCGCCAGGGCCTGAGCCGCCGCATAGGCGGCGGGCGCCCAGCCCCCGCCGAGGAGGCCCGAAGGAATCGCATAGAACAGCGCGCCCGTCGCAGTGGGGGCAACGCACACGCCGATCAGGAAAGGCAGAGAGGTCAGCACACTGGCCCCGGGGATCCACATCAACCAGCGGCGGTCGCGCCGGGCAAGGCGGTCGGTCAACAGGCCCGCGCCAATAGCCCCCAACGATCCGCTGATCGCCATGGTGGGTCCGAGTTGCAGCCCCACCTCCATGGGAGTCATCCCGTGGGCGCGCTCGAAGAGCACCGGTAGCCAAAACCCAAAACCCGTACCCGCAAAGGAGGCGATCCCCGACCCGATCATCAAGAAGCGAAAACTCGGGCGCCGCCACAGATGTGCGAACACCTCGCCCAGTGGCGAATTTTGCGCTTCCTCGGGCCCGGCCGAATCAAAGGCCCCGCGAACCGGATCCTTCACCGTGAGGTAAAGAACCAGGGCGAGCACCACCCCGGGCAGTCCCACAATCAGGAAGGTCATTCGCCAGCCCACCTGGGCAACCAGGACCGCGCCCACCATCAAGCCCAGCATCTGGCCCAGATAGACCCCCTGTTGAAACACGCCAAACCCCAGGGTGCGACGCTCGGGGGGGAAGTAATCCGAAATCAACGAATGGGCGGGCGCGGTGCCCCCCGCTTCGCCAATGCCCACACCAATTCGAGTGGCGGTCAGTTCCAGACCCGTTCGCGCTAGCCCCGCCAAGGCCGTCATCACGCTCCAAAGAACGAAACTCACCGAGAGGATCATGCGCCGGGAATGGGTGTCCGCCAGTCGCGCAATGGGAATGCCCAGCGCTGTATAAAAGATCGCGAAGGCCGGGCCCATGAGAAAGCCCATGGTGGTGTCGGAGAGGCCCAGTTCGGCTTGGATCGGAACCACGAGAATCGTCAGAACGTATCGATCCAAGTAGTTGAAGGTGTACATGATCGTCAGCAACGCGAGCACGTAGTAGCTGTAGCGAGCGCTCGGGCCTTCGTTCTCTTCCCGAACGGGGGGGCGGGGTGCCGGATCGAAGCCCTCGCCCGTCACGGCAAACCGGCGCCGGGCACATCGACCTCTACCACTTCGATGCGCGCATCGCGATTGGCCACGCAGGCTTCGGGTGAACTACTGCCCGCCGTGCAGAGAAACAAATGTTTGCGCTCGGGACCGCCGAGCATGCAGGCAAAGGCCTCTGTTTCGGTTTCGACTTTATGGGTGATCTCTCCGCCTTCGCGAATCCGGAAACAACCGTGGCTCACCGGAGAAGCGACCCAAATGGCGCCTTCGGCATCGAGACAAATTCCATCGGGCAGAATGCCCGGTGTATTGGCCCATTCCCGTCGGCCCGACAGGCTGCCATCGGCCTCGATGGAGAAAGCGGTCAGGCGGTGGCCCATGGTCTCGCCGATGATCAGTGTGGCTCCATCCGGGGTGATCACGGAGCCGTTGGGAAATTTCAGGTCCTCGGCCACCACCCGGGCCTCGCCGTCGGGGGTCACCAGCACCAGGTTCGCGGCCTGAGGTTCCCCGCCGCCGTGGAGATCCCAGCCGAAATTTCCCACGTAGGCGCGTCCTTGCCCATCCACCACCATGTCGTTGCAATGGTAGGCCGCCCACTCACTGAGATCGGCGACCTCGCTGAGCGAGCCGTCGAATTCCTGACGGAGCAAGCGGCGATCGGTCATGGACACCACCAACAAGCGTCCGTCGGGCAGCCAGCCCAGGCCCGACGGGGCGTTGGGAACCCGGCAGATCTCCTCGCAACGACCCTCGAGATCGGTCGCCAGCACCTTCTCGCTGTGCATGTCCGAAAAATAGAGTCGGCCCTCGCGCCAACGCGGCCCTTCGCCAAACGCAAGGTCATCCACCAGGGGCCGGGGTTGCAGAGTCTTCATCAGGAATCTCCGGTCTTCAAAGAATTGCTCCGAGTGCCTTGGGGAGAGTGGTAGGGGGGAGAGTGGTAGGGGGAGAGTGCTTGGGTCCGAGTGCTTGGAGAGAGCGCTTGAGAAGAGTGATTTGGACAGGAGACCTAGCAATTCGGCGAGGGCCTGATCCGCCGGGGCTCCCCCCCACACTAGCCCGACCTCAGACGGCGGCGGCAAGAACCGCAAAGGCTTCGCGGACATCATCCGGGGCCTGAACGAGTTCGACCAGAACACCTTCGCCCCCGATTGGGGCGTCCGTGTTGCCCTTGGGATGAATGAAGCAAACATCATGGCCCGCGGCTCCCGATCGAATCCCCCCCGGCGTAAACCGAACGCCCTGGCCCTCGAGCCACTCCACGGCGGCGGCGAGGTCGTCGATCCACAGGCCCACGTGGTTGAGAGCCGGTTCGTGAACCTTCGGGCGCTGATCGGGATCGAGGGGCTGCATCAGGTCCACCTCGATTTTCAGCGGTCCGCTGCCAGCCTCGCAGATATCCTCATCGACGTTTTCGCTTTCACTCGTGTAGCTGCTGACGTGGCGGAGCCCCAGGGTGTCCACCCAAAACTTCCGCAGCCGGGCCTTGTCCAAGCCGCCCACGGCGATCTGCTGCAGGCCCAGAACACGGAAGGGACGATTGGATGCCATTGGATTCTCCTTGACGAATCCCGGGGACCCGGGATTTTAGGAATCGGTCTCTGTGGGTTTATAGCCCCGGGCCAGTAGATAACGTTCGCTGCTGCCTTTCCGAGTCGCGGCGGCCCGCACGGTCTTGGCACTGGCAAAGCAGGCGCGCATCCGACGCTGGAAATTTTGCGCCTCGGGGCACTCCAGCAATTTGACCAGAAGGTCCCCATCTTTGCGAAGTAGAAGGGGAATAATCACTTCCACCGCCTCGAGAATGCGCTCCTCGGCCGCGCGGTCCGCCTCCCGAACCCCGGTCAGCTTGGGCGCTGCGTCCGAGAGCAGAACATCGCAACGCCCTCCCAGATGTGTGCGAAGCTGTTCGCAAACTTGGGCGTCCTCGATGTCTCCCACGAAGGAGATCACGTTCGCATTGTTGAGAGGCGGTTCAACGGGCGCGAGATCGACCCCCACCACCCGCCCCCGAGCGCCCACCGCTCGGGAGGCCTCCTGGAGCCAGCCCCCGGGCCAACAGCCGAGGTCCGCAACCCGCTGGCCGGACTTGAGAATCCGATGGCCGCTCTGGAGCTCGGCCAACTTGTAGACCGCGCGCGAGCGAAAACCCTCGCGTTTGGCCCGTTGGTGGAAATGGTCCTTGCGATCGTAGCGGGCGACGGGGCGGCTACTTGATCGCCGCGCGAAGCTTGACCAGGGCCTTGACGTGACCGGGCACCGCGCCGCGCACGAATACGAGGTTGTTCTCAGGGTCCACGCGAACCACTTCAAGATTCTGCACCGTGACCCGCACATTTCCCATCTGGCCGGCCTGATGACCGCCCTTGAAAACCCGGCCGGGCGAAGCACCCGCCCCGATTGAACCGGGGTGCCGGAAATACTCGTGGGTTCCGTGGGTCCGCTTCTTGACCTTGAAGCCGTGGCGCTTGACCACACCGGCGAACCCCCGACCCTTGGAGGTCCCAATGGCATCGACGCGTTGTCCCGCCTCGAAGAGATCGGCCTTCAACTCCTGACCAATCTCGAGACCCTCGGCCTCCTCGGAGGTGACGCGACTCTCGAGGAGAAAGCGCTGGGGCTCGACCCCTGCCTTGGCGAAATGGCCGAGAGAGGGCTTGTTGAACAGGTTTCCGCGACGTTCGCCGAATCCGAGTTGGACCGCCGTGTAGCCGTCGGGACCGTCTTCGCGCTTGATTTGGACCACGGTGTTCGGGCCCGCCTCGAGGACGGTTACGGGTACCGCTTCGCCCGCATCGGTAAATACTTGGGACATGCCGAGTTTTCGGCAGAGGAGTTCGATGGACAAAATTGGTTCTCCTGGCTCCGGATTGGACCGGCCAATGGCCGTTCTTCGCGGGCCGCAACGGCAGGTCTGACCTGCCGGATCTTTCGCCACATTCCCTGGCCGATAGGCCCGAGGCGGCGCATCTTGCGGTTCCTTTTTCTTATTTCTTATTTCCTAGATCTTGTTTCCTGGGTGGCCAAATTTTCGCGTCCGCGATACCTGTCGAGGCATCCTGCGCGGCCCCTGGACCCCCAAGCACCCGAGACATCGTCCCGGTTTTGGGCGCCGCAATATAGAGAGGCATACCCGCCATGTCGAGCCATCCGGAAAGCTCGCCCCTTCAGGGTGGAATTACGCCCAGTTCGATGTCCGGCTCCGTCGGATCCCGGAAGCCGGCAACCCGGGCGTCGTGCTCCCACCCGGAAGGCTGCCATTGAGCCCCCATGCCCTCCGGCCCGCGCTGATCCTGGCCCTCGACGGCGCCACCTTCGACGTCATTCGGCCGCTCATTGCCGCCGGGCGCATGCCTCACCTCGCCGCCTGGATTCAGGCGGGGCGCGCGAGCCCCCTCCCGTCCACCACGCCGCCCGTGACCTTCCCCGCGTGGTCTTCCTTTATGACTGGCCTGGAACCCGGAGATCACGGCATCTTCGACTTCTCCCAAAAGGTGCCGGGCCGCTACCGGATTCGCTTCGTCAACGCCGGCGACCGCCAAGGCGAGTCGATTTTCTCCGCCGTCAGCCAAGCCGGTGGCCGGGTTCTTGTCCTGGGCCTCCCCGCCACCTTCCCCCCGGAGCCGGTCTCGGGGTTGCTGGTCCCGGGATTCGACGCCCCGGTTTCCAACGCCACCGACGCCGCATCGACGAGCAACCCCGACCTCTATCAACGTATCGCGGCCCGGGCCGGCCCGTGGATGCGCCCGGATCTCGACGAATCCGCCACCGACGGGGGCTTTCACGAACGCGCCGCGGCCACCTTGCTCGCGCGTATCGAGCGCAAGACGGAATTCGCCCGGGTCGCACTCGACGAAATGCAGCGCGAACCCAGCGGGGGCAGGCCCGACCTCGTGACCGTGGTCTTTTCAGAAAGCGATACCGTGGGCCACCACTACTGGCGGGACCACGACCCCGAAAGCCCACGGCGAGACCCCCTCGCCGGCGACGAGCGCCAACGCGCCATCGGTGACGTCTACGCAGCCCTCGACCGGGCGTGCGGAGAATTGCGCGCCGCCTACGGGGAAGACGCCCTCTGCCTCGTGGTCTCGGACCACGGCATGGGGGGCGCCTCGGATTGCATCGTTTACCTCAACCGATTCCTGGCCGAAGAGGGATTCCTGTTGCGCCGGCGACGGCGAGGCGCTCGCCTGGATTCCGCCGCGCGCCTCGCCCGAGATATCGCACTCCGCTGGCTCCCCGCCGGCTGGCTCCAGAAACTCTTCCGCCGGGCCCGGGGCACCGCCGGCCTCCTCGAAAGCGCCGCGCGCTTCGGCGGCCTGCGCTGGTCCCAAACCCTGGCCTTCTCCGAGGAGGTCAACACCCAGCCGGGGGTCTGGATCAACCTCGCCGGTCGGGAGGAAAATGGCTGCGTTGCGCCGGAGGACTATGCCGCGGTACGCGCGCGGCTGATTGAACGCTTGCTGGCCTGGCGCTTGCCCAACGGTGAACCCGTAGTGGCCCGAGCGCGACCCCGGGAAGAGGTCTACTCCGGTCCCTTCGTCGATCGGGCGCCGGATATCGTGGTGGAATTGGGCACTCTCCGTGGCTACGGACTCTCCCTGGTCGCTACCCCATGGCGCCAAGACGAGGCCATCCGCCCGCCGGCCAGGCCGGGAGCCGGCCCGAGCACCGCGATCCAGCGGCTCTCGGGCGCGGATCTCGCCGGCGGACGGGGACGGGGCATGAACGGCACCCATCGTCAGGACGGCATCTTTGTTGTCACCGGGGGCGGCGGCGAAGCGGTTCCCGCGCTCACCCCCGAATCCCTCTCCCAAGTGGCACCGGCGGTTGCCCGGGCGATGGGGCTACCTTGGTCCCCGGGAAAGGATGCGGGCTCGTCAGAGGATCGCAGCTACTCCCAGGAGGAGAGCGAAATGGTCGCCGCGCGCTTGCGGGCCCTGGGGTACCTGGATTGATGCCCTCTGGGCCGTACACTCCCCCTCCTTCTCCCCCCCGCGCCCCCGCGCCGTCCCTCTCTCTGGTCTTCCCGGCCTTTGACGAGGAGGACAACCTCGCGGAGTTGATGGCCGGCGCCTGTAAGGTCGGCGAAGAGTTGGGCGGTGATTTTGAAGTCGTGGTGGTGAACGATGGCTCCCGGGACGAAAGCCCAACAATCATCGACACCTGGGTGCAGCGGGACCCGCGCATCCGCGGTGTCCACCTGGCGAAGAACAGCGGCTACGGGGCAGCGCTCCGGGCGGGCCTCGCCCAGGCCAGGGGGACGTGGATCTTTTTTAGCGACGCCGACCTCCAGTTCGAGCTCGCACAGCTTCGGGATCTGTTGGCCCACACACCGGATTACGACATCGTGGCGGGCTTCCGGTCCCCCAGACGAGATCCCTGGCCTCGGCTACTCATCGCCAGCGTCTGGGGTGGCCTGATTCGCTTGATTTTTGGCTTACGGGTAAGGGATATCGACTGCGCGTTCAAGCTCTTCCACCGCCGGGTGGTCGAGACGATTCCCCTGGCCTCGGTGGGTGCATTTATCAATACCGAGTTGTTGATCCGAGCCCGGGCCTCGGGGTTTCGCATTCACCAGGTCCCGGTCAATCACCACCGGCGGCGTCACGGGCGACAGACCGGCGCTCACCCTCGAGTCCTCATCAAGGCGTGCGTCGAACTCGGCTCGCTTTACCGGGAACTGAGAAGCGTCGCCCGGCGACCCCGAACGCGGACCCCGTTGGGATGACTCTCCAAGCGGGGATCGAACCCGATCCGCGGCTGGCGCTGATGGGCGCCTTTGCCTTTCCCTTTCCCCAGGGCTCGCAAATTTTCTTCGCCGAGCAAGCCCGCGCCCTCACCGCCGCCGGGACCCGACCCACGTTGCTCTGTTACGGCCGGGGAAGCGGCCATGCTCCCGGGGATCTCGAACGCATCACACCACCGGCCTGGCTCGCTCCTCGAGCCATGGGCTCGGGCCCTCGATGGGCCAAGCCCCTGGCCGACCTCGCCCTGCTTGGCACCTGGCAGGCTGCCGCCCGCCGGGCCGGGCAACAGCAACAGCCCTTTGAATTCGTGCTCGCCCACAACGCCGAGGCCGCGATCATCGCCCTGGCAGCCCGCCGGGCCACACGGGTCCGCGTCGTCTATGTGGCACACACGCTGTTGCAACACGAGCTCTCCGCCTACCTGCCCGAGCGACTAGCCCGGGAAGCCGGCCGGGCCGGGCGGCAGATCGAGCGTTCCATTGCGCGCCGAGCCGACGGTGTCATCGCCCTGTGCGAGGCCACTCACCAGGCTCTAAGCCCCCACGCCCAAGCCGACGTGGCATTGATTCCGCCGAGCTTCGAGGCCCGGCCCGCTCCGAGTGCCCAAGCCCAAGCGCAAAGTTGCGAAAAACACGGCCTCGTCCCGGGCCACTACACCCTTTACTCGGGCAATCTCGACCGCTACCAGGAACTGGATCTCCTCGCCCGAGCAGCGAGTCAACTGCCCGAGTCGGCGGGCCCGCTGGTGGTGGCCAGCCATGCTCTTCCGAGTTCCGAGCAACCGAACCCGGACCCAGCAAGGCTTCTTCGGGTTCGGGTCCGGGACTTCGACGAGATGCGCCACCTAATCCATGCCGCCGGCTGCCTGGTGGCTCCCCGGCGCCGGGTCGGCGGATTTCCCATCAAGTTGCTCAACTACATGGAAGCGGGGCGGCCCATCGTTGCCTTTGCCGGGGCAGCGCCCGGTTTAGAGGCCGATGAATCGGCCTGGATCATCGCCCCAGAGGATCCGAGGGTTCCCGCCGAGAAAGACACTCGGAGCCAGGCGGCTCACGCCCTCACCCATGCCCTAACCAGGCTCGCCGCCGATCCGGAGCTGGGCCGGCGGCTCGGCGCGGGTGCCCGGCGACAACTCGAAACCCGGCACCCCGGACGCCGCATCGCGGCGGAGACCCTCGACTACCTGGCCGGGTTGCCCGGGCCATTTCGCCGGCCTAACCCCCACCCCCCCCGCTGCTAGACTCGCGCACAGGATAGAGCCCGCGCACCCCCTCCCCCCGGAGGAGTGCGTCGGGCCTCGTTGCGTTGGGCTTCGTTGCGTTGGGCCTCGTTGCGTTGGGCCTCGTTGCGTTGGGCTTCGTTGAGTTGGGCTTCGTTGAGTTGGGCTTCGTTGAGTTGGGCTTCGTTGAGTTGGACCGTGGACTGGGTCCGGCGACAGCCAGGACGAAAGGCATTTCAGAAAAGGTGGCAACCCGCCGCAAACAACCACGCTCGGCCCTCCGCGCCCTCGCCCAACAGGTACAGGCCCGCAACGGACCCGTTCGCCTGACAGGCCTCCGCGGAGCCTCGCGGTCGGTGGCCGCCGCCGAATTGATCCGTGCCCACCCGGGCCAACCGGTGCTCATCCTCGGCGCCTCGGCCAAACGCTGTGACGCGTTGGCCGAGGATCTGCGCACCGTGCTCGGCGAGGGGGCGGACTCTTCCCGACTCCGCGTCTTTCCTCGGCCCGACACGTTGCCCTACGACCGCTTTTCTCCCCAGGCTTTCCTGGTGGCCCAACGGATGGACGTGCTCTACCGCTGGCTTTCCCTGAATGATCATCCCCCGGAAGGCCCCGCCCCCGTGGTGGTCAGCGATTGGACAGCCCTCGCCCTGCGCGTACCCGCTCGGGACTCCGTACGCGCTCGGGAGCGAACCATTACTTTGGGCGAGCGCATGGACCGCGACGTCTGGCTGAAGACCCTCATCGACGACGGCTATCTCCGTATGCCCCTGGTGGCGGAGTCGGGTGAAATTGCCGTGCGCGGCGGCATCGTGGACTTCTACCCGCCGCACTGCGCCAATCCCATCCGGGTGGAATTTTTTGGTGACGAAGTCGACTCCATTCGTGAATTCGACGCGGGGAGCCAGCGCTCTCTGAGCAAGGTTTCCTTCGCCACCGCCTCGCCCGCACGCGAGTTGATCTTTACCCGGGAGCGGGTGGTCGAGCAGGGAGACGCCCTGCGCCAGCTCGCCGAGGAAGTCGGAACCCCGGCCAGCGAATGCACGGAACTCCTTGACGGCCTGCTGCGCGGACACGCGCCCCCGGGTGTCGAGGCGCTTGCGCCCCTTCTCTACCAAAAGCAGGAAACCGTTCTCGACTACCTGCCCCCCAATGCGCTGGTGCTCATCGATGATCCGGACGCGGGCCGGGCGCGACTGGAGGAATACCATCACGAAGCCCTGGCGGGCTACCAGGCCGCCCGAGAATCCGCGCGTATGGTTTGTCCGCCGGACCAACTCTTGGTCGGGCCCGATCGGATCGAAGCCCACCTCAACGAGCGTCGCTGCGTGGGCCTGGAACGCCTGAACATGGTCGACGCCGAGGCAAAAGCCGAAACCATTTCGGTCGAAACCCAAAGCCACGACGGGCTCCGCCGAAGCCTCGCCAGCGCGCGCACTCACGATCGTGCGCTCGCGCCCCTGGCCGACCAGCTTGCCCACTGGGCTCTCGGAAAATGGCGCTGCGTGATCGCGGTCTCGGCTCTTTCCGCGGCCGAGCGACTGAAGGATCTCCTGGGGCAGTACGGAATCGAGGCCAACCTGGCGACGGATCCCCGCCCCTGCTGGCACTGGTCCCTGCCCGGCCACGTGGAAATTCGGGTCACCTCGCTGTCCGAGGGCTTTTCCATCCCAGCCCAGAAGCTCGCGGTGCTCACCGAAGAGGAGATCTTCGGGAAAAGAGAGAAACGACGCACCACCGCGGGCTGGAAGGAAGGCGCGGCCCTCGACGGCATCGCGCAGCTTAAGCCGGGGGATCATGTCGTACATCGCGACCACGGCATCGGGCTCTACCGCGGCCTGGACGTGGTTCGCGCGGGACGACTCGAGAGCGAATTGTTGTCCATTGAATACGCAGCGGGCGACAAGCTCTTTCTGCCCATCGACCGGCTTAACCTGGTCCAGCGCTACGGCGCCTTTGAGGGCGTGGCTCCCAAGATCGACCGCCTTGGCGGCGAGAGCTGGCACCGCGCCCGGCGAAAAGTTAAGAAGAGTCTGCGCAATATGGCCCAGGAACTTCTCGCCATGCACGCGGCGCGAGAACTGGCCCCGGGCATCGCCTTCTCGCCCAGGGACGCCTTCTTTGAAGAGTTCGAGGCGGCCTTTGAATTCGAGGAAACCCCAGACCAGGCTGGCGCCATCGAAGACGTTCTGACCGACATGCAGAAACCCCGGCCAATGGACCGGATCGTGTGCGGCGATGTCGGCTATGGAAAGACCGAAGTCGCCATCCGCGCCGCGTTCAAATGCGCCATGGACGGCAGGCAGGTGGCGATCCTGACACCCACGACGATTCTCTGCGAACAGCATTACGAAACCTTCCGGGCCCGGTTCGCCGGCTACCCGATTCGGGTCGAAATGCTTTCGCGCTTCCGGTCTCCACGTGATTCGCGCAAAGTCCTCGAAGGCCTAGCCGATGGGACCGTGGACATCGTCATCGCGACCCATCGCATTCTGAACAAGAGCATTCAATTCAGGCGACTGGGCCTGCTTGTAGTGGACGAAGAGCAGCGCTTCGGCGTGAGCCACAAAGAGCGGATCAAGCGCATGCGGCGGACGGTGGATGTGCTCACCCTTACGGCCACGCCGATTCCGAGAACCCTCCAAATGGCCTTTACGGGCTTACGTGATCTCTCTGTGATCGATACGCCGCCCGTGGACCGGTTGTCAATTCGAACCCAGGTTTGCCTCGCAAGCGACTCGCTGATCCGCGAAGCGATCCTGCGTGAGGTCCGGCGGGGCGGGCAGGTTTTCTTCCTACACAATCGCGTGGCGACCATCGCCAGCATGGCGGACATGCTCGCGCGAGTGGTGCCGGAGGTCTCGGTCATAGTTGCCCATGGCCAGATGAAGGAGAACACTCTTGAGGACCGCATGCGCTCGTTCGTCCGCGGCCAAGCCGATGTTCTCCTGTGTACCACCATCATTGAGAGCGGTCTCGATATTCCCAAGGCCAATACGATTATCATCAACCGCGCCGATGCCCTGGGCCTGGCCCAGCTCTACCAATTGCGAGGCCGTGTGGGGCGGAGTTCTCGCCGCGCCTATGCGTACCTGCTCGTCCCCACCGCGGTGGGGAAACTTCGCAGCGATGCCCAGCGAAGGCTGGAAGCAATTCAGGATCTGACGGAACTGGGCAGCGGCTTTCGGCTGGCCAACATGGACCTGGAAATTCGCGGAGCGGGGGACCTTCTGGGAAGCGAGCAGTCGGGAAATTTGCGCGCCGTGGGCTACGAGACCTACATGGAAATGCTCGACGAAGTGATTGAGGATCTGCGGGGCACGATCCACGAAGAAGTGCTCGACCCGGAGATCCAACTGCCCATCGTGGCTCGAATGCCCGAGGACTACGTGTCCGATGTGAACCAGAGACTGGTGATCTACAAGCGCCTATCGAGTGCGCGCGATGGCAACGAGGTGGCGCGGATTCGCGATGAAGTACTCGACCGCTATGGGGTCATGCCCGCCGAAGGCGAGAACCTGCTCCAGGTGATTCGGCTGAAAGTGCGTGCGCGGAAGCTGGGAATTTCGGCGCTGCGTCTGCACAAAGGCGAGTTCGTGCTGCAGGTCGCCGAGTCGAGCCAGATCGATCCCCAGCGACTGGTGCAGATTCTCACCCACGCCGGTTCGGGCATGCGGGTAACCCCCGACCATCGAATTTTTGGTCCGGCTCCCGGGCCCGAGGGCGGCGCCCCGGCGCTCTTCGATGCCGCCCACGAGCTGTTGAAACGTCTCTCACCGGACTGACCCGCTCGGGTCAGCGTGCGCCCCGGTTCGGCCGCCGAGCTCGGCGAGCGCGCAGGATTCGGCGCTTGTGGAAAGCTCGACCCGCGAGCCCCCAGGCATCGACGTAAGCGGGCAGGATTTGGGGATCGCGTATCGCCGCGTGGCCCAATCGAAGGACCTCCCAGGCCAACAGCACGGGAAGCCGGAGCAGGAAGCCCGCCGCGGATTCGTTCTTGATCAGCTGCAGGTAATAGTTCTTGAACGAATGCCTCCGCACCGCGGGCGGCACTCGGAAGCGTTGGCCTTTCTTCCAGCCACGGGCGTGGACCGCACGCGCCAAGGGTTCGTAATAGACCCTCCAACCCAGGACATGCGCCCGCCAGGACAGGTCGGTGTCCTCGTGATAGAGAAAGAAATCCTCGTCGAAGACTTCTCCTTCCAAAGCCAAGTCGGCGAGAGCTGCGCAGCGCAACATCATGGCCGCGCCGCTCGCCCCGAAAACGTACTCGCCCCGGTCGTACTGACCGCGATCGTGCTGCTCGCTTCCTCGATCCCTGGTACGGCGGTGGGCGGGCAACGCGATCCCCGCGCTGTCCAGGGTAAGGCGGTCCGGGCGCAACAGTTTTCCCGTGCCCAGGGCCGCGTCGGGACGCGCCGCCAGGGCGTCCACCAAGCGTTGGCCAAAATCCGGCTCGAGGGTCACGTCTGGATTGAGCAAAAGACAGAAATCCGCCCCGACATCGGGGCCACTCGCCCAGGCAAGAAGTCGATTCGCCGCCGCCGAATAGCCCCGGTTGGCCGCGGCCTCGAAAGCAACGCCGGGATGCCTGTCCCGAATTTTCACCAATGCATCGGTGTCGGCGCCGGCATCCACCACCCGCACGGCCCGGGGACGAAGTGTCTGGCCAGCCACCGCGCCGAGGCAGCTCTCCAGATCGGCATAGCTCTGGTAGTGAATGATTCCCACGCAGTAGCTGGGGGCCGATATCCGGGCGGGGTTTTGCGGGATCACTGGTCTGCCCCCTCCCTCATTGGGGCAGCCCCGGCCGGCCGCCTCGCGGTCAACCAGCCTAGCGCCGGCAGGCGACCGCCGGGTGCAGTTGGACCAGGGTTTCGATCAACTGGGCCGTTGGCGACGGATCCGGCGCCTCGAGCCACCAGAGGACGACCTGGCTCTGGCCGGCATTGAAGATGCGGGCCGCTAGGCGGGTATCCACCGAAGCTTCCAAGAGCCCCCCACGTTGGAGTTCGGCCAACCGGTTTTCGAGAGCCCGGGCCGAGAACCCGACTCCGGGCCGACCGCCCCGGGGCAGGCTCTCATCCGCGGAAAAGACCACGCGGTAGAGGGCGGGGTGGGCATGGGCAAAATTGACAAATGCAGCGACGCTGGCCCGTACCTGCTGCTCGATGGACTGGTGAAGGGTCTCTCGACTCGCAAGGGAGAGAGCGTCCTGAAGGAGGGCGAGCCCGCGTGTCGCCAATTCTCTGTGGAGGGCGAACTTGTCGTCGAAATGTGCGTAGAAAGTTCCCACCCCCACACCGGCGGCCCGGGCGATGGTGTTCGTATTGACATCGCCAAGTCCCCGGGAGGCCAGCATCTCAGCCCCAGCCGTAAGAATTCTTTCTCGACTGGGGGACGCCTCGTTTTGGACCCGAATTTTCGATTTAGATATCTGTATCCCGAAAGACTCCACCATCATGTTTTATATATCAGATATTTTTATCTGTGCAAGTCTGCCAGAAAGCCAAAATTTGATTGCGCCCCGATGTGTTCGCTCCCGGGCATGCGGCGAATCCTCCCACTCGGGCTCGGGCCCGAGGGCTGGGCACCCGGCGCAAACCCCGATGATTCTCC
>DUCT01000235.1:54584-59493 GCA_012959665.1 Myxococcales bacterium
ACGGGGTCCAACCGGAGAAAAATTGATCCCCGAACGCCCCTCCTGCCCCCGCCCCTGCCTCCCCTGGAATTGGGCCCGCAACGTACTCACCGCGGGGATCGCCCTGGGCTTGGGCCTTGCTCCCGGCGCCCGAGCCGCCGAGATGCTGATCGACGGCATCGCGGCCCAAGTCGGACACCGCTACGTCCTGATTTCCGAGGTGGAGGAACTGGCCCGGCCCGTGGCCGAACGCATGCGGGCTGCAAACGCACCGGCCTCGGAGATCGGGAAGGTCCGCGACGAAGCCCTGGACCGCCTGATTGAAGCCAAGCTGATCGAGGCCATCGTGACCCGCCTGGAAATGGAAGCCAGCGAAGAAGAGGTCGACAACACGGTCCGCAGCATCGCGGCGGACAACGGGCTCACCGTGGAACAACTCCAGGCCAGCGTCGAGAGTCACGGCCTCACCCTCAAGGAGTATCGAGGCAAGCTCAAGGGCGAACTCGAGCGCTCGCGAGTTCTGAATAGCCTCGTGCGCTCGCGCGTGCGAATCGAAGAGGAAGAACTCAAACTCGCCTACCTCGAGCGCTTTGGCAACCAACGCCAAGGCGGCGAGCAGGCGCAGTTGCGCCACATCATGGTCGCTGCTGGCGAAGAGAGCGGGCGCGACGAACGGACGGCCTGCTTGATCGCCCAGGACGCCGCCGACCAGGTTCGCGCGGGCAACATGGAGTTCCGCGAAATGGCGCGGCGAGTCACCGAGATGAACCCCGAGCAAGAGGGCGAACTCGGATGGTTCCACACCGATGAGATCGCCCCGTGGATGACCGACGCGGTGGCCAACCTGCAGGACGGGGAGGTGAGCGACGCAATCTCCATGCCCTTTGGCTGCAACGTTCTTCAACTCGTGGCACGGCGAACCTTCTCGCCCGTGAGTTTCGAACAAGCCGCGCCTCAGCTTCGCGAGGAGCTTTCACGCCACAAGATGGAGAAGGAATACATCCGCTGGCTGGAAACGGTTCGCAAGCAGATCTACGTCTCACGCAAGGGCATCTACGCCGAGGCCTCAGCACGTCCGTGAGACCGACCCCAAGCCTCCTGGACTCGATTCCCGGACTCGGCCGCGCGACCCAGCACGACGAGGTCCGGGTTCGCGGGGCGCGCACCCATAACCTCCGGGGCGTCAACGTGAGCATCCCCAGGAATCAATTCGTGGTCCTCACGGGACCGTCGGGCTCGGGCAAGTCAAGCCTTGCCTTCGACACCCTGTACGCCGAAGGCCAGCGGCGCTACGTGGAATCGCTCTCCCCGTATGCGCGACAATTTCTCGACCAGCTCGAAAAGCCCGACGTGGATGCCATCGATGGACTTTCCCCAGCGCTCTCCATCGAGCAACGCAGCATTGGGCGCAACCCGCGCAGCACCGTGGGCACCGCGACTGAGATTTCCGACTACCTGCGCCTGCTCTATGCCCGAGCGGGTCGGCCTCACTGCCCCCGTTGCGGCAATTCGATTGCCCCCCAAACCGTGGGGCAAATGAGCGAGCGCGTCATGGGTCTAGCCGAGGGCGCCCGGGTACAAATTTTAGCGCCCATGATTCGAGGCCGTCGGGGGGCCTACCGCAAAGAACTCGCGGACATGCAGCGCCGGGGGTATGTGTACGCCCGTATCGACGGCGTCATGCGAGAACTCGAAGAGGATATTCAACTGGCCCGCCAGAGCCGGCATGACATCGAGTTTGTGGTGGACCGCGTCATCGTGCGGGACAGTGCACGGGGACGGATCGAAGAATCACTTCACACTGCGCTCGAACTCGCCGACGGTCTGGCCATCGTGCTCGCCCAGAGCCAGGGCGAGGCGGCGACGAAAGTCGATCCCGAAAGCACGGCCGAAGTGGAGTGGTTGCTCTCGCGCTCGAGCGCCTGTGCGGATTGCGGGATTTCGCTTCCCGAGATCGCGCCCCGATTATTCTCGTTCAATAATCCAGCCGGCGCCTGTCCCGCCTGCGACGGACTCGGCATCCAACGCAGTTTCGATCCGAGCCTCATCGTTCCCGATCCCGAGCGCCCCTTGCGTGAAGCCATCGAACCGTGGCAACAAAAACGCCACGCCCGGTACTATGCACAACTCTTGGAGGACCTGGCCGACCATCTCGGCCTCGATCTCGATAGCCCCTGGCAACAAGCACCCGGGAAGGCGCATTCCGCCCTCCTCCATGGCATGAAGGACGAGGTGGCTTTTTCCGTCGGCGGGCAGCCCACGCGAACGGGAAAACCACGCAAGGCCCAAGCCAAGCGGCCGTGGCTCGGAGTCATCGACGAACTCGAGCGCAGGAACGACCCCAAGCTCGAACGCTTCCAGATCCCCCGGGAGTGCGGGGACTGCGCGGGCACCCGCCTCCGCGAAGAGGCCCGCAGCGTTCGCCTGGGCGGTCTCGGCATTCACGAGTTGAACGCGCTGCCAATCTCTGAGCTCCAGGGCTTCCTTGAGAACCTCGAGGCCCAGATGAACGAGGCCAGTGATGGAGCCGAGGAAGGCGGGAAACTGGACGTCGCCCGGCGCGTCGGCCTGGAAATCAGCGATCGTCTGGCGTTCCTCGCCGATGTGGGCCTGGACTACTTGAGCCTGAACCGACCCAGCGCCACCCTGTCCGGAGGCGAGGCCCAGCGCATTCGCCTGGCCACCCAGATCGGCTCTTCGATGCTCGGGGTCCTCTACATCCTGGATGAACCGTCCATCGGCCTCCACACCCGGGACAATGCCCGACTGCTCTCAAGCCTGTTGCGCCTGCGCGACAACGGCAACAGCGTGGTGGTGGTGGAACACGACGAGGCCACGATCCGGGCCGCCGACCACGTGATCGACATGGGGCCCGGAGCGGGAATCCACGGGGGCGAAGTGGTGGCCCAGGGGACTCCGGAAGACCTGGCGGAGAATCCCCTATCGCCGACGGGCGCCTGGTTGGCCGGGCGTGAATCGATCCCGACCCCCGAGCGCGCAGCCAAGGATTTCGCTCCGGCTAAAACGATTCGGCTTCGCGGCTGCCGGGCCAACAACCTCAAAGCAGTCGACCTTGAACTTCCCTTGGGCGCGCTCACCGTGGTGACCGGGGTATCGGGTTCGGGCAAGTCCACCCTGGTGACCCACACCCTTCACCGAGCCCTGGCGGCGCGCCTCTATGGAGCCCTCGATCGCCCCGGCGAGTTCCTCTCCCTCGAGGGAGAGGAGGCCATCGAAAAAGTCATCGATGTCGATCAGGCACCCATCGGCCGCACCCCGCGCTCCAACCCCGCGACCTATTGCGGGGCCTTCGGCGGGATTAGGCAGCTCTTCAGCCAGGTCCCCGAGGCCCGGGCCCGGGGTTACGACCCCGGCCGTTTTTCGTTCAATGTGGCCGGTGGACGCTGTGAGGCCTGCCAGGGTGGCGGAAGCCTGCGCGTCGAAATGCACTTTCTGCCCGACCTCTTCATCACCTGCGAGGTGTGCGCCGGAAGACGATACAACCGGGAAACCCTGGGCATCACCTACAAGGGCCGCAGCATTGCCGACGTACTCGAAATGACCGTGGAGGAGGCCGTCGGCTTCATGGAGAATGTCCCCTCGGTGCGCCGAGCGTTGCAGGCCCTGCTGGACGTCGGCCTCGACTATCTCCGCTTGGGCCAGCCGGCGACGACGCTTTCCGGTGGCGAGGCCCAGCGCGTAAAACTCGCCAAGGAACTGGCCCGACGCAGCAGCGGCCAGACCCTTTATCTTCTCGACGAACCCACCACCGGCCTTCACCTGTCCGATGTGCGCCGGCTAATCGAACTCTTGATGCGCTTGGTCGCCCGGGGCAATACAGTCCTTGTCGTGGAGCACCATCTCGATGTCATCAAGAGCGCGGACTACGTTGTAGACATGGGCCCCGAAGGCGGAGGCCTCGGGGGCGAGATCGTCGCCCAGGGCACCCCGGAAGAAATTGCGCGATGCGCGCGTTCCCATACCGGGAAAGCCCTGGCCGAACTTTTCGCCTCAACCCAGGGAAAGAGCTGATCGAGTCACAAGGACTCGCCCGGCCATTTCCCCTGCACGCAAACCAGAGCCCGAACCCATGAACTCGCCAAACGAAAACCTGCCCACCGCCGACCCAGAGCCGGAAGAGATCTTCCCGAGCCCGATGACCGCGGTGGGGCTCTCCCTCGCAGGACTCTTCGCCTCCTCCTTCGTCGCTTCCTTGGCCTTGGCCAGCGGGCTAATCGAATCCTCATCGCTGATGGCGGCCATGGGGATCGGCTATGCACTGGGACTCGGCGGGGTGGCGACCCTCGCGAGCCAGCGGGTCGCCCAGCCCCAGAGCCTGCGCCTGGGGCTCCAAGGCTTTTCACCCTCACTCCTGGGCGCGCTTTTCTGTCTGCTGCCGGTGGTCCTCCTAGTCAGTGAAGTTGACAACTACTGGAAGATCCTGATGCCCATTACGCCGGAGTTCGAAGAACTGCGCAAAGAGATGGACGTCTTGATGAATCCCGACTCCCCGTTCGCCGCGGCGGAAACCGCCACCGTCGCCCTGGGCATCGTACCCATCGTCGAGGGCTTTTTCTTTTTCGGCGTCATCATGCAGGGTTTGGTGGCTCGCATGGGGCGGCTGCGCGGGCTCTTCCTCACCGCGGTTCTCTACTCCCTCGTCCATTTCCCGGCTTCGGGGGCCCCGGGCGATACCCTCGTTCCGCTGACCAGTTGGCTGACCCTTGGCACCTTGATGGGACTTTCGCGCCTGGCGAGCGGCTCGATCCTGCCCCCCATCGGACTGGCCGCGGGATTTTCTGCCATTCATCTGATCGCGAACTCTGGCCAGGAATGGTTTTCGATTCCAGGCTTCAACGCGCCGGGCGAACACACCTCGGGGCTACTTCTGCTGCTTGCGCTCTGCTCGGTGGGCCTGGGTGTCCGGCAG
>DUCT01000236.1:0-2272 GCA_012959665.1 Myxococcales bacterium
CCAGGGAGCGAACCGATGAGCGTACGCGAGCGCGGCGGAAGCCCGACAGTGAATTGCGAAAAATTCGCAGTGATGCGCACCCTGGCTCTAGGGGTCCTGCTTGTCTTCTTCGCGGGGCTGGCTTCCAAGGCGGACCAACTCCAAGTCGAATTGAGTCCCCTTGCAAGCGAACCTCCCAGTGCAGTGGCGGTCTGGGAACTCTGTTTTAAGTCTGATGTCCAGCTCAATCGGCTTACCGTAGGGGTGATTGAGCCGACGGACTACACCAGCGTCTATAGCGGAACCATGGCATGGAAGGATTGCCCGGGAGCTGGGCTCACATGTACCGGAACCGATTACTCGACGGTGGACGAGGCGGACAGCTTTGCTCAGCAGGTCAACGAGACCCTTTTTCTGGTACTCGGGGGACACCCTGACTCAGGAGACCTTCAGGGTGCGCTGGCCTACCCGGCTAACTGGAACGACGGTCTGCAGTGCGTGGCCAGGCTGTTGCTTTCGCCGGGGGTTCCCATGACGAATCCGCCCGCCTTGCTGAGCTTGTCCGCAGCTGACACGGCATCGATTGACTGGAGCCCCCTGACGCCCAGTATGTGTGAAGAGCCAGTTGTGGTGGACGGAAATCGAGAAAATTGTGATGCTGGCACAGGTGGTTCGGGATTGAGTACTTCCTTCACCGATTCAGTGGTTGTGGCGAGTTCCCACCCGGAGGACTACGACGGAGATTTGGTTCGGGATGAGGACGACAACTGTGTCTACGCGATGAACCCACTTCAGACCGACTCCGGCGGACTGAAGACGACTGATGATGACGGCGTGGGGGATGTTTGCCAATGCGGAGAGGGCGAAGGTACGGGCACCATCGAAGTGGGTGACCAAGACCTGAATAACATGGCCATGTACCTCAGAGGGGAAACCGTCGTGGCCTTTGACGAATCCCGCTGTAGTCTCGCAAACCCGTCTTCCTGCACGATTCATGACGCCGCATTGCTCGATAGCGCTCTGCAGTCTTCTGCTACGCTCAGCAATGTCTGTACTGCATTCACGCCCTAGACGGTCTGAACCCGGCCCAAGGAGAAATCTTAAGTGGCAGCAGGGGGCCATTCCGCCCTTTTTCAGCGCTTTGTCGTCCGCCTAATTCTTCTTTTGTGCGTTGTCCCAGTCGCGGGTTTCGGTGGCGACGGACTGGCTGGAACCGTCAGCCGTCCGTCGATGACCGAGATCGAAATCGATGGCGGCAGTTTCGGCAGCCTTGTGGAGACGCTTTCCCCGGGTGGAGTCGTCATTACAATTCACCCCGATCTCCAGAACCTGGTAGGGGCGGATGCGGAATCCGCCGGGGGTAATCTCTTCTACCGCTTCCTCCACTTCGATCTTGCAAGTGGAGACAGGGCCGTATTCTCGGATAGGGTCCTGGCCGATTCTTTCTCCTCCGCGACGATCGCACTCACGCCCGCGATTGTTGTGGCCGCGGTGTCGGATCCATCGGGGTCATATATTGGAGGGGCAGTTGATTCCAATTTTGCGGGTGCCGACTTCTATCTCTTGAATTCCGCAGGCATCACGGTGGGTTCGGACGCCACTTTCGATTTGACCGGTTCTTTTTTTCTATCCAGTGCGGATCGGATCTTGTTTGAAGGCGATGGCGATGCTTTTGAAGCAGGCGGTGGGGGCTCCTCGGGCGGCGGAACCGCATGCTGCGAAGGAAGTCCTGTAGCTTTCGGTTTTTCGGCAGGGCCGAGTGGCGATGTTGTGTTCGAAGGTATCTCGTACGCTGTGAATCCGGGCGAGACGATTCAGGTGGCGGCAGGAAATGTCAGGCTCGTTGACGGAGCCAAGCTGGCGAGCGTAGGTGGAGAGATTCATCTGGCCGCGGCGGGCGATTCGGCGGTGATCGTTCCGCTTGCCTCGATTGCGGACGCCGGCGTTGGCCACGGCTTTGCGGGCAATGGGACGGTTGAACTTTCGGGGCGCGCCGAGGGGGGCACCGCTGATCTGGTGACGAACGGCGGCTTGGACTCCAATGGGCGAGTTGTCTTGCGCGGAGGCCGATTGGAATTTCGAGACGCGGTCATCAAGGCGGGAGGATCCGATGGGAGCAGAACGGCGATTGATCTTTTGGCCGCCGAGTCCATTCAAATTTCTTCGAGCAAGTTTTTTGGTTTCCAGACCGCCCAAGCGTCGGATCCGGGCCATGTTGGGGTTCGCGTGAAGGCGCCGACG
The DNA here is from genome assembly GCA_012959665.1 of Myxococcales bacterium. Taxonomy (GTDB): domain Bacteria; phylum Myxococcota_A; class UBA9160; order UBA9160; family UBA4427; genus JAZXM01. The sequence continues at coordinate 2,221 of DUCT01000236.1, forward strand.
ATTGTGATCGAGGAAGGCGGAGAAATCAACTCGATATCGAAGGTCAACGCCG
>DUCT01000236.1:2398-10962 GCA_012959665.1 Myxococcales bacterium
ACCGGCAGTCTTGTTCTCAGCGACGGAGCGAGAATCGGGACTACGGCGACTAGGGGCAACGGTCGAGGAGGGAACGTTCGGTTGACCGTGGATAATTCACTCTCCCTTCACTCCGGTTCGGAAATCTATACCGAAGCCTCGGGATCGGATACCTCCGTTACGGGAGCAGCCGGGGACATTGCGGTGATTGCGGGCGATGTTCGCTCGGACGGCGCATCGAATATCCGCTCGACGACGAGGACAAGCGCCCGCAGCGGCGATATCGCCGTGACGACGCGCGGGTCGCTTAGTCTGGCGGGCGTATCGGTGATCGCGACTCAACCCCTGGGTACCGGAGACGCCGGCAACATTCGCGTTGAAGCGGGTTCGGTGACTCTGGCGCACGGGGGGCAGATTCTTTCCGAGGCCCCCCAGGAGATGGGGAGCCCCGGAGACGTAACCCTTGTGGTGGCGGGGCCGTTGTCGATCTCGGGGGTATTCGTGCAGTCGGCCGAGCAGCAGTTCAGGTCGATGGTTTCCACCCGTGTCTTGGATGCGAATTCTTCGGCGGACGCTGGGGATATTTCCATCGAGGCGGGTAGCTTTGAGTTGACGAATGGCGGCCTGATCACTTCCCGGACGAAAACGGCGCCCAATTCCGGGTTGGGGAATGCCGGGCGCATCACCATCGGTGTCGATTCGCTCCTTCGGGTTAGCGGAGAGTTCCCTCTTCACGATGAGAACAATCTCAGTTTGCCGAGCGAGATATCTGCGCGGGGCGCCGGTGGCGCCGGCGGAAGTATCTCCCTAACAGCGGAATCGGTTCAGGTCACCGACGGTGCGGCGGTTTCGGCCACGAGTTTCGGAACGGGCCGCGCCGGAACCATCGCGGTGGAAGCCGCTCAAGATATTGTGATCGTTGATGGATCCCTGGAAACCGAGCGGGGGGATTCTTTTGACGGTGGCACGATCACTCTCGACGCCGGGGGCCTTATTCACCTGGTTGATTCTCAGCTGGAATCCAACGTGCGCGGAGGAGACGCTTCGGGAGGGGATATCAATATTGGCCAGAGAATCCAACCGCGTTTCTTCGTTCTGAACGACAGCTTGATCAAGGCTCGAGCGGCTGATGGGAAGGGAGGAGACATCACCATCTCCGCGCAAAACCTGATCGAGTCTTCGGACAGCGAAATTACCGCCCAATCCAACAACCCGTCCCTCGATGGCGAAATCCGCATCAACGCCCTGGAGCAGGAACTCAGCGGGCGTCTGGTTCCCCTGGAACTCGCATATCTCGATGTGAGTTCTCTCCTCCTTCCCCCCTGTGCGGCGCGAGCCGACGCGGATCGCAGTTCACTGACCGTACGTGGTCGCCCAGGAGTGGCGAGCGATCCGGCAGGAATGCTGCCTTCGCCCATCCTCTCGGGAGAAATGGTTTCGGGGGCGGCCGCCGGGCCCCTCGCCTCCCCCGGTCCTCTTGGCGATGCGAGGGGCTCTATTCGCCTGGCCCAAGCAACGTCGGGATCGATTTTCTGGAGCCCCGGGCCCAGTTTAGTGGGTGCCCCGGGCTGCCGAGACGACTGGCCCTGGGCTCCGGCTCGCTAGCCGAGGATTGGCTCTTGGCGGGTTGCCACTCCGCGCGTAGGGACCCAAGGTGCCGGTTAGCTTTCGATGAGCTGCCGATGGGGCCTCCGCCTCTTCCCCTGCCGATGGGTTGAAGCTCTGGTCTTGGGGAAGGGTAAGTCCCAGGTTTGGGCACCCGGCGCTTTGGTCTGCGCCGATTTCTCCGCCTCTCGTCCAATATTCCCCGGCTTTTCTATTAACTCCTTGGCCCCGAAGACCGCTAGAAGAATCAACTTTAAACCGCAGGATAGAGAGGGTTCGTGAGCAAAATGAGGCGATTGACAACCGGAGCCATCGTGGGTTTCTTAACGAGTGTGTGCTGCACCGCAGCGATGGCGGATGGGGGGCCAGGCGCCTCGGTGCGGACTGCGCTCGAGGGTCGCTCGGTCGCCGTGATCGAAGAACTTCGCCAGGACCTTCAGGCGAACCTACGCGCCGATTTTCTGGCGGCCATGCGGTTGCAGATGGACGAGGTTGCCGCCGTGGTCAAGGCCAACACGCCCCCCAACGAGCCCCTGCCCGAATGGGAGCTTGCCGGTCAGCTGCGATAGGACTGAGGAATTGCCCGGCTCAGAGGATCGGCTAGGGCATGAACAACGGTGGGGCGCCTGGCATTGAGCCGGTCTGGTCCCCGCTGGCGTCCCCCGGCCGTACCCCCCTTGAGGGTTTCGGCGCGGAGAGAGCGCTGGTCGGCCCGACCCCCGGGGCGGGTCCGAGGGATTGGGGTGTCCGGTGGCCCGAAGGGGCATGCCTGGCTCTCTCGATTCGGTGGGTTGTTCGTGCGCCCTCCGGCTTGACGATGGGGGAGTGGGCGTCCATTATCAGACGACCCTTCGCCAATCCCTCTTTACGAATCGAGGTGGTTTTTCCGATTCCCGGGTAGGCGGAATCGATGGAGCCTCGACCCCAGGTCTTGAGTTGAATCAAGCGCTCTTCGTCATCTCTTCGGTTATCGGCGTGATCATCGGGCTACTCACCCTGTTGATCGTGGGGAGCAAAGCTCATTCGGACCGCAGGGCGAGGGTTTGGGGACGGCGAAGGCGGATTCTCGCCCGGAGAGTCGATGCTTATCTGCGCGGGGAGCGGACTCATCTCGGAGAGGCCCTGGGCGATGGCGTTCGGCCGCAAGACCAAAGCGTGGTCGAGGACATTTTGCTCCGTTCCATTCTCGATGGGGAGGGGGCTGACTCCCAGCGCCTTTCTAGGGCGTTCGAGGAGCTCGGCTACGTCAGCCTTTACCTCGAGCGTCTCAAACGAAGAGGGTGGTGGCATCGAGCCAAGGCGGCAGAATATCTTGGCTTCGCCCGGGCCGGCCGGGCCCAGGACGCGCTGCTCGTGGCTTTGGGCGACGAGAATTCTGAAGTTCGCTTTCGCGCTGCCCGGGCGTTGGGACAAATCGGGGATCCGGGTGTTATCCCAACCCTGATCCTCACCCTCAATCAACCTGAACGGTTTTCCGCGATTCGCATGGCCAACGTTCTTGTCTCCAGGGGGCCGTCGATAGTGGAGCCCATCAGGGACTCTTTCGAAGAATTGGTGCCTGGGGCTCGCGCGACCGCGTTGGATGTTCTCTCGGCGGTGGGTACCCCCGAGGTCGGCCCCTGGCTTCGCGAGCGGCTCAAGGATCCCGACCGCGATGTGCGCTCCCGTGCGGCCCGGGCGCTCGGCACCGTCGGCGATCTCTCGGCCGGGCCTGGACTGGTGGTTGCGCTTCAGGATCCCGAATGGCCCGTGCGGGCAGTGGCGGCCAAGGCCCTTGCGACCCTCGGCTATACACCCGCGATTCCGGAGTTGTCCAATGCGCTTCGCGACTCCGAATGGTGGGTTCGATCCAATGCGGCCGAGTCCCTGCGCGTGATGGGGATCCAGGGATTGGCTGCGCTCGAGTCGATGTTGAACGACTCCGATGCATACGCAAGGCATCAGGCGGTGTTCATGTTGGAGGAAGCCGGCGTTCTGGATGAACGCGTGGACGATCTATTTGACGCTTCCAATCAACGCCGGTTGCGGTCGCGAAATTTTGTCGATCAGGTGATCGTGTCCGGCCAGTGTGGGCGCCTTAAGGATCTTGCCGGTGATCATGCCGACCTTGAGGTAAGAGCCTTCCTCGCCCATATGCTGCAAGGAGATGCTCCCGGGCAGGATATGCGGCAATGAACGATATGCAGTGGGTTGTTGATGCGGTTCTTGCTTTCAACGACTTCGTGATTTTCTATTTCGTTTCGCTGAATTCCATTTATCTGTTGCTCTTTGTCATGAGCCTGGGCGCGGCATTGCGTTTTTCCCGTGAGCACTTCTTCTCTGATTCACAGCAGATACTGAAATCGGACTTGACCCTTCCGATTTCCATCTTGGTGGCCGCGCGGGACGAAGAACTCACCATCCTCGAAACGGTTCGTTCCCTTTTGCGGGTCAACTACCCCGAGTTCGAAGTCATCGTGGTGAATGATGGTTCGAATGACGACACCCTGGGTGTACTCACTTCAGCTTACGATTTACGCAAAGTCGATCGAGTCGCCAAGCGCTCCCTGGACACACAGGCGGTCCGGGCTGTTTATGGTTCGCTCTCCCACGGGAATCTCATCCTCGTCGACAAGGAGCAGGGGGGAAAGCACGATGCTTTGAACGCCGCAATCAATCTCAGTCGCTATCCGTTGATTTGTTCGATTGATGCGGATTCGATTATCGAAGAGGATGCGCTTCTGAGGGTCGTCAAGCCGTTTGTCACCCATCCGGATGAGACCGTGGCTGCGGGGGGGATTGTTCGCATCATCAACGGATGCCAGGTTGAGGACGGCATGGTTAAGAATGTTGCGCTTCCGAACACTGCCCTTCCTATCCTGCAAGCAGTCGAGTATCTGCGGGGCTTTCTCGCCGGTCGACTGGGCTGGGACGCGATGGGATCCCTGCTGATAATTTCCGGTGCCTTCGGGGTGTATCGCAAGGAGATCGTCATTCGAGCAGGCGGTTACAGTGGCAAGACCGACAGTGAAGATCTCGAGTTGGTAGTTCGAATACGTAGAATGATGCGCGAAGAACGAAAGAAATTTCGCATGGTTTTCGTCCCGGACCCCGTTTGCTGGACCGAAGTGCCTACCAATTTCGGGGATTTAGCCCGGCAGCGTTCCCGCTGGCATCGCGGCCTGATTCAGACGCTCTGGAGCGAGCGGAAGATGCTCTTCAACCCGCGTTATGGCCGGGTAGGTCTCTTCGTAATGCCCTATTTCGTTTTCTTCGAAATGTTGGGCCCATTTATTGAGACCCTTGGTTACATCACGATCCTGGTTTCGTACGTCATGGGCTCACTCGATCGAGAGTACCTCCTTCTCTTTTTGTCCGTTTCGGTCTTCTACGGCGTCTTTCTTTCGGCGGCGGCGGTTTTTCTTGAGGAGGTTTGGTTTCGCCGGTATCCCAATTGGGCCGATATTTTCAAGTTACTCTTGTTCGGCCTCATCGAAAATCTGGGCTACCGCCAGGCATTGTCTTTGTTCAAGATCAAGGCGGTCTGGGATCTTCTGTTACGGCATCGTGCCTGGGGCGATATGGAGCGAATTCGCTTCCTGTCGGCAAGCGAGAACGGGAAGCCGTCGAAATGAAGCGAGTGTTGGTTTTCCTGGCGGTGATCGGGCTGTACGCTGCCGTCCCGCATCTCGGCCAGGGGGAAGGCATCTCGAACTCGGCGCGCTTTACCCAAGCCCGAGCCCTGGCCTATGCGGGTGAACGGGCCGAGGCCATGGCGCTCTGCCGTGAAATCCTGGCGAAGAGTCCCTCCGACCGAAACGCGAAAACCTTGCTGGGGCGGATCAATGCCTGGGAGGGCAACTACGACCGCGCCAGGGCACTGCTGCAGCAGGTTGTGGATGCTCACCCAGGGGACACCGAGGCGAGGCGCGCCCTGGTGGATGTAGAACTTTGGTCGGGCAGGCCTCAGGCGGCTAGGGCGGTGGCCGAAGAGGGCCTGGACTTGCGCCCCGCCAGTCCGAATCTTCTGATGGGGAATGCACGAGCCTTGAGCAAGCTGGGCTTTCCTGAACAGGCTCTGGCCACCGCTCAGGAGGCTGTTGCTGCGGATCCGGACAATCGGCGTACACGTGATTTCTATCGGCTCCTTCTTGAATATACCCAACGCAACAAACTGTCTGCGGATTACCGCAGGGAGTGGTTCAATGATGACACCGACCCGTGGGAGATGACGAGCATTTCCTACCGCAGGGAGTTCAGTTGGGGATCGCTCATTCCGAGGCTCAACATCGCCCGAAGATTCAACAAGACCGACGTGCAATTCGAGGTGGACTCGTATCCCAAGGTCGGGGAGAACATGTACGGCTATCTGAATTTCGGTGTCTCGGGCAACGATCTCTTCCCCCAGATTCGCTACGGCGCCGAGTTATACAGGAATTTCCCGAAGGGGTGGGAAGCTTCGCTCGGATTTCGCAGGCTTGAGTTCGATTCGGGGGGAGTGACTATATACACCGGAACCGTGGCACGTTATATAGGGAGCTACTGGATTCAGCTCCGCCCCCAATACGTAACGAAGAATTCGGGCAGTTCCTTTTCGGGTCGGGTGCGGATCCGTCGTTTTTTGAATGGGCGCTACGAGTACCTGGAGCTCTCGGGAGGCGCGGGCAATGATTTGGGCTCGGACCTTGTCGACACTGCGTCGGACCTGGATTCGAGTTCGGTGCAATTGGCGTATCATCGCCGCATCAGGGACAGTCTGGTTTTGAAAGCAAACCTGGGAATCGAGCGGGAGAGGCTTTCTAACGGGCGGGACAGGGATGGCATTTTCTTTGGACTTGGCCTCGATTACCTGTTTTGAGTTGATGTCATGAAGTTGCTCTAATGAAGGCGTTCTCGATTTTCGTTTTCTTCGCAGCCTGCGTTGGGTTCGTTTTGGGAACGTTCACACTCCGGGGCCCATTGCGGGGTCTAGTCGAGTCGATGCGCGAAGAAGGTGTGTCGGCGGAGACGGAAGCCGCAGTCGTTCGTCTCGCCATTCTTGTCCTGATCGTGGTTTCCCTGCTTCTGGCTGGATGGTTCTCCCGTCGAGTGAATCGGACATCCCTGGGGATTCTGAAGTTCGGGCTTCCGAGCCTGGCTGTTGGGCTGGCCGGGTTATGCATGGGCTGGTGGCTTATCTCGGCCCAAGGCGGGGATGTCGCTGAGAGTTTCGTCGGTTCTCGTTTTACCTTTGGCCCTTATCCGAGTGAGGCGCGTCTCGCGCAGCTGGCTTCCGAGGGATATTCGGGTGTGATCTCCCTGCTTCATCCGGCTGTTGTTCCCTTCGAAACCCGTTTAATCGGTGAAGAGCGGCGAACGGCGAACGCTGCGGGACTCGAATTTATTCACGCGCCCATGCTGCCGTGGGTCAGCGACAACGAGGAGTCCTTGAACATCATCAAGGGGGTCGTCGAGCGGGGACACGGTCGATACTACGTGCACTGCCTGCTTGGGAAGGATCGAGTTCGAATCGCCAGGCGATGGGTTCAGGAACTGAACCCCATGGCGGAGATCGGGTGGGTGGAAGGGACGGAACAATATGAAAAGAACCGGCAGTTGCACGATGGAATGCTTTGGGAAAGAGGGAGGGTGGTTTTCGTCGGGGACGGAATTTTCTTGACCCCTCAACCAGCCGAGGATGAGTACATGCTCTACCTCCTGCCCGGCTCAAACGGCCCGGTGTTCTCACTCCTCGATCCCCATCGCCCGGAGGATCGCCCCTGGATCGAGGAAGAAAGGCGTATTTACGAAGGCAATGGCATGGAACTGGCCGTTCTGCCTATTCCCGTCGACCCCTACGATGGGCACGTGGCCCTGGCGGTGGCCGACCGAATCCGTCGAAGTCCCGGCTCCAAGGTCGTGCACGCTTTCCTTTCGCTGGATTCGGGTCGATCGCCGTCGGCTGAAGCCTTTGTTCAGGCCCTCTATTCGGGGCTGCCCCCGCTGCCTCCCGCGCTCTTCGTTGAACCTCTGTTCCGGGGGCGTGCCCGGGTCATTGCACCGAATGTCGCCTTGGGTCCGCGGCCCCGGAATGACGAATTCGCGGGCACCTTGCATCGTCGGGGAGTTCGAAAATTTGTTTACTTGGGCGATGCCCAGGATTCGGAGGCCCGGCAAGATCGAGCGTTGTGCCTCGGGGCGGGCCTCGACTGGCGTGGGGTGACCCGTGAATCAGATCTGCTCGAAATCGTCGCGAGGGGCGGACCCTGGTATGTGTACGGACCCATGGCGGAACTCCTCGGTCCCAAGGTGGCCCGGGGGATGGGGCCGGCTCTTCCTGTCCGGATCTCCAACGAAGAAGCGGGGGTTCCATGAAGGCGGCTCGCAAGCCCCGGCTGCTTGACGGACTTCGGACGCTGGCTGCGCTGTTGGCAATATTTCCCGGCATGCTGGCCGGTGCCTGGACAGGGATACGAACCCGGGCCAGGCGAGAGGCCTTCAACCGAGCCGTCGGGATCTGGGGCGCCTGGGGCACCCGGGCGGCGGGAATCGATCTTCGTGTTGGGGGTGCGGAATTCTTGGCTATCCGCCCGGCGGTCTTCGTCATCAATCATCAGAGTGGAATCGATCCGATCCTGGTTTGCGCTTTGCTGAAGCGGGATTTCGTAGGGGTTGCGAAAGCGGAAGTTCGGCGAAATCCTGTGCTCGGACCGGCGTTTGCTCTTGCAGGGACGATCTTCCTCGATCGGGGGGACGCGCCTGCGGCGCGTAAGGCTCTTGCGGGGGGCCTGGAAACCCTGAACCGCGGGTTGGCCGTGGTGATTGCGCCCGAGGGAACACGGAGCGCCGGGGCCGCTCTTGGGCGCTTCAAGGCCGGGGGCTTTCGGTTGGCCCTCGCGGCCCGGGTTCCCGTGGTGCCCGTGGTGATCCACGACGCCGGGAAGATCCTTCCCCGAGGTGGATTCATCATGCGTGCCGGTCCGGTGCACGTGACCGTGACCCCCCCTATTTCCACGGACGAC
>DUCT01000237.1 GCA_012959665.1 Myxococcales bacterium
GAGCCCGGGGCGCGTTCTGGATATAGCCGGTGTTGTCGAATTGGGAGGCCACCTGGAGGTTGTCGTATTGGTAGATAAACCCGGTGATATTGGCTTGCACGGTGTTGTCCAAAAATCGGTTCTTGGAACCGATTTCGTAGGCCCAGAGCGTTTCCTCTTCTGCATTGCCCAGCCCGGTAATTGTACTGAGGTCGGCGGGACAGCCGGTAGCGAGGGCATTGCCGTTGACGTAGCCGGGCTTGTAGCCGTGAGAAACAGAGACGTAGCCCATGTGATCTTCGTCGGGTTGGAACTCAATCTTCAAGTCTCCCGTAATTCCGTCCCAACTTTCCTCGCTGTCTGTTCTGGTGCCTAGCTGAATACAATTGTCTGGGATGCCGTCCATGTTCTCATCTGTATCGGGGAAGAGAGGTATATAGCCAAGAGGGGGACCAAGGTCGAAGACGACCGGACCAGAGACCGTCACCATATCGGAATACCGCGTTGCTTGTGAACGATCCCAGCTATATCGCAAACCGAGGCCCACCCGGAGTTTGTCCTCAAAGAGCTTTTGGCGAACGTGCGCGTATCCGGCCAGCGAGAGGGTATCGTTTGACCCACCGGTTCTCGCCCCGGACAAGACTATGCTCTCCCCCAGTTCTACTGGCACAATTCCTGCGATGGCAATCCAGGGGGTGCAGTCAGACTGTGGTGCGGGAGCACCGACAGGGAAGTTGAGACAGACTCTTCCGCCGTTGCCAACGAACAAGTTTGAGCTGCCGCCACCTCCGGGCAGGTCCACATTCAGCTGGCCGTCGGCATCGAGCATGAAAAACCCCAGCAACCACTCTGTCGATGTGTCGCCCTCGCTGCGGAGGTGGGCGTCGATAACGCGATCCCGCGTCGAAGCCGTGACATTGGAGACAATCATGTTCTGATCGGAAAGGTCCACGTCGAAATTCTGGGCGCGGACCTCATCGCGATAGGAACCCACCACACTGAAACTCATATCCCCGAGGCCGGGCATGTAGAAGTCCCACACGAGGGTTCCGTTGATATCCCAGGTGTCGATGTTCTGGAATTGCCGGGCATCTCGCCTGATTTGCCTTGGGTCGGTGGGGTTCGGCCCCATGTCAACGCCACCGACTTGAGAGTGGTAGGGGTCAAGAAAGGTATATAGGTCCTGGGGGAGGAAAGTAAGCGGTGGGGTCGCCGGCACGAGGGTTGGCCCGCCAAATTGGTAGGGATCTGGGTAGTCCCCTTGAATCTTGCTTGCCCAGCCGACTCCGCCCTGGTGGCCGTATCCGCCACGCATGGTCAGACTGATTTCGTCGCTGATATCGAATAAAATCTGAGGGCGGATTCCCCAGGTGTCCGCATCGTCCGCGTTCTGGCTCGTCGTGTCCGGGTAGGCGAGGTTCTCCTGGTAACCGTCACGCTGGTCAAAAAAGACTGCGGTTCGTAGAGCGACTCGGTCCTGGATGATCGGAATGTTGACCACTCCCCGACCGAACCATTGCTCGTAGGATCCCCTGAGCAGGTCGCCGAAGACTTCAAGTTCGTGAACCGGGGCCCGAGTGGAGACATTGATGGCTCCGGCTGTGGAGTTGCGTCCCCAGAGTGTCCCCTGGGGCCCTCGAAGAACCTCGATTTGTGAAATATCGTAGAAGGTCATGGCGCTCGCAGCCGTTTGGTTGTTTTGGTAGATACCGTCGATATGGAAAGCCGTCGAAGGGTCCGTGAAGCCCTGGTTTCCGATACCGCGAATCGTGATGCGCGCGATGCCAAAAGTTTCACCGTACTGAAAGTTGGGCACCTGGGTGGCCAGGGATTCAATGTCGTAGATGCCGCGATCGAAAAGCTGGGCGCCGCTCAGTGCCGTAATTGCCGTGGGTGTTTCCTGGATATTGGTCGATCGCTTTTGGGCGGTCACCAATATTTCTTCGATCCCCGAATATTCGGCGTCCACGGGTTCGCCTGAGGGAACGTCAGCCACGACGAGGTTCGGATCGGCTTCGGGCTTCGTGTCGGCAATTTCTTGATCCAGGGTCGCTTCTACTTTGTCCGTCTCTCCCGAAACTGTCTCCGCGATTCCGATGAAAGGCAGGAAAGAGAGAAGAAGGACCAGTCCGGAAACCCGGACTGCTTTATGTTCGCTGCCAGCATGAATCCAACGATCGACGCGACTCATAGATGCTCCCTGTAGGTTGTTGTCTCTGGCCGACTGACACTCGCATCCGGCCCTGTTCATGGGGAAATCACTGCGTGAGCATATGGCAGCCGCAGATCGAGTGGGGAGAGTTTTTCGTCTTCGCGGTTATGGCGTTTACCCGATCATTGCGCCCTGCCGAGGCTCCTTGGAGGGCTCAATTCAAAACGGCGGGCGGGGCGCAGCCGCTTTGCGATCAGAAGTCGACCCGGCAAGCGATTGCCCAACGGGTCGCAGCTTATGCCGCACTGCGTCGTTTGACGCGGTGCGGCGTGGCGACGCCCCTTCCGTTCTTCTCCGCGCACTTCTCCCCCGCGCCTCTTTCTCCTTGGCCCCTTTCTCCATCGCACCTCTATCCTCCGCCCCCTTGTTCTCTCTCACACTCTCTCTCATTCCAGTGCGCGACCGGGCGCCTTGAAATTGTAGACCGAGTGGTACAGAATCATTCGCATCCCTTTTGGAGGCCCATTATTGGAGGCGCATGGCCCGTCCCGTTGAATTCGACCGCGCCGAGGCCCTTGAAGCCGCCATGCGGCTTTTTTGGGCCCAGGGCTACACGGCCACCTCGCTCAGCGAGTTGCTGGTGACCATGGGGGTTGGGCGTTCCAGTTTCTATGCGGCTTTTGGCAGCAAGCGGTCGGTTTTTGTCGAAGCATTGGGCTTGTTTTCCGCGCGCACCTCTCAAATGCTGATGGGCTCCCACGAGTCCGCGGCAGATCTGGCAGCCATCGGCGATTTTTTCCGCAAAACCTTGCTCGAGGCCCCCAAGCGGCGCGTGATGCGGGGCTGCCTCATGGTCAACACCGTGCTCGAAATGGCGGAGGTGGACGAAGAACTCAGCGCAATTGCGGCGAATGGGCTCACCCAGGTGGAGCGCCTCTTTGAGCGTTGTTTCGAGAAGGCCCAGGGATCCGGCGAGTATCCGGGGCAAAGGAGCGCTTCGGATCTCGCTGCTCACGTGATGGTGCTCAACCAAGGCCTGCGTGTGGCCAGCCGCAAACGGGTCCGACGGGCCGATCTGAAGAAGAGTGTCGAAACCGGACTTTCTCTTCTTGGGCTGCCGACGACCCACTGAAATATCTCCACTTCAATCCTCTCCACTTCAATCCTCTCCACTTCAATCCTGTCCAATCCACTCAGTTCCATCCCAATCCACCCCACCCGGTCACCGCGGCGGGTTCAAAGAGGAAAAGGCCATTTAATGATTTCGGCGAAGTTTCCCTACGAGAAAAAATTCCAAGCGGTCAACGGCAAGCAGATCGCATACGTCGACGAAGGCGAAGGTGATCCCATCGTTCTGCTTCACGGCAATCCGACTTCGTCGTATCTCTGGCGTAATGTCATCCCCGAACTGAACGGTTGCGGGCGGGTGATTGTTCCGGATTTGATCGGGCAGGGCGATTCGGAGAAATTGCCCGCCGCCGATGGCGCCGAGCGATATAGCTTCGCCGTGGCCTACGACTACCTAGCCGGACTTTTGGACGCCCTAGGGCTCGACGCAAATGTCGCCCTGGTCGTTCACGATTGGGGGAGCGGGCTCGGGTTCCATTGGGCCCGCAAGCACCCCGGTGCGGTCAAGGGCATCGCCTATATGGAAGCCATCGTCAGGCCGGTTACCTGGGAAGAATGGCCCGAGGCCGCGCGAGGAATCTTCCAAGGCTTTCGCTCGGACAAGGGTGAAGAACTCGTCCTCCAGCGCAATATGTTCGTCGAGGCGGTGCTGCCGTCGGCTGTCCTGCGCAAACTCACCGAGGAAGAAATGGAGCACTACAGGGCGCCATTCCAGACTCCGGATGATCGCCAGCCGACCCTCAATTGGCCGCGCCATATTCCGATTGAGGGAGAGCCCCAGCCTATGGTCGACCTGGTCGGCGAATATGCCAGGTGGATGGCGAAGAGCGAGTTCCCCAAGCTCTTCATCAACGCGGATCCCGGTTCGATCCTGACTGGGGCCCAGCGCGAGTTCTGCCGCACCTGGCCCAACCAAACCGAGGTCACGGTGGCAGGGGCACACTTTGTCCAGGAAGACTCACCCGGGGAGATCGGGCAGGCCGTGGCCCGATGGTTGCAAGACCTGTCAATCCCCGAAGCTTAAAATTTCGACGGATCAGCACTATCATTTTCAAAATCGATAGAACAAAAAAGCGGTCGAACAAAAAAAGCGGTAGAAAAAAATAGGAGTTCATCCCATGGCCGATGTCCCGGTCTACGTAGTCGTCAACCTTCACGTCGAAGACCCAGCGAGTTATCTGCAGTACGAAAAGGGATTCTTCCCCATCCTCAAAAAGCACCAGGGAAAATTCATTACTTACGATGATGACATTCTGACCTTCGAGGGCGAGCTGCCCCGATCCGGCAGGATGGTGATCTTCACTTTCCCCTCGGAGCAGGCGGCCAAGGATTGGTACAACGATCCCGACTATCAGGCTTTGTCCGAGCATCGTCGAGCCGGAACAAGGCTCGAGTTTCTAACGATGGTTCACGGTTTGCCGCCGCGCTAAAGAAGTGCCTCTATTGTCCGGCTAAGGGCGGAATTGGCTCGAGGGACGATCATGGTCGACCCAAGCAACGACGATGCTATGCGTGCCAATAGCATCCAAATCGAAACCGGTACCCCGGAGCTTCTTGCACGTCTGGAGGATGGGATTGCGGTGCTCACCCTCAATCGGCCACAGGTGCGAAACGCGCTTTCCGACACCCTGAGCCCGGCCCTCCGGCGGACCATCGCTTGGATTCATGGCGACGCGCGGGTCAGGGCGGTTCTTCTCACCGGGGCGGGCAAGGCATTTTGCGCCGGCGGGGACGTCAAGGGCATGGGGAGCGGGGCCAAGCGGGCGGATCCGCCGCCGACGCGCGAAGAGGTGATCGCCGATCAGACCGAACGTCAACAGGCGCTGACCGGGGCCCTCTACGCGCTGCCCCAGCCCACCCTGGCGGCCCTTCCCGGGCCGGCGGTGGGCGCGGGCTTTTCCATCGCTCTGGCCTGCGATCTGCGGATTGCGGCGCAGTCGGCCTTTGTTTCCACCGGGTTTGCCCGAGTGGGTTTGTCGGGGGATTACGGCGCCAGCTTTTTCTTGACCCAGCTTGTGGGGACCGCGCGCGCGCGGGAGCTTTTCTTCAGCAGCGAGCGAGTGGACTCGGCGAGGTGTGAAGCGCTGGGAATTGTGAATCGCGTAGTGCCCGATGATCGATTGGGGGCCGAAGCCATGGATTGGGCTCGGCGTCTTGCGAGCGGGCCCACGGCGACCTTTGCGTATATGAAGGCCAATCTGGACCGGGCCCTGCGAGAGGATCTGCCCACTTGTCTCGCGGGAGAAGCGGAGGGAACCGTGGCCACCGCCCAGACCGAAGACCACAAGGAAGCGGTGCGCGCCTTTGTGGAAAAACGCGAACCTCGGTTCAAGGGGATCTAGGCGAACCGCGCTCAGGGTTTTGGCGCCGGGCACGGTTCATGGCGAGCATGGACCCGGAAAGAATCAGGAGCAGTAGAGCGAGCCCCCATGGAGTGAGCATGGGGACGACGTTTCCTCCGCTACAGGGGCCGCAATCGTTTTGACACGTGCTGCACGTCTCGGCGCCGTTGCACGAGAAATCACCGCAGACGGGCGAGGCACAGGTGCCGCAATCCCCAGAACAGGTGAAACACGTCTCGCTGCCGTTGCAGGAGAGGTCGCCGCATACTGGGGCCGAACAGGTTCCGCAGTCGTCGGAGCAGATCGAACAGGTTTCGATGCCGCTACACACGAGATCGCCGCATATGGACCCGCATATTCCGCAGTCGCCTGGACAGGTCGTGCAGGTTTCGGTTCCGTTGCACAGAAAATCTCCGCAGAACGGCCCCCCGCCCGTGCAGGGACCGCAATCAAGCGAGCATGTACTGCAGGTCTCGCCCCCGTTACAGGTGAAATCGCCGCAAACCGGTGCGCAAGTTCCGCAATCACCTGGGCATGTCGAACAGGTCTCGGTGCCGTTGCAGGTAAAATCGCCGCATACCGACGCTCCCGTGAAGGATCCAGCTGTGTGGGTTGTCCACAGGGGGGCTCCGGCTCCGTTGTAGATCACCATGTTTCCATCGGGTTGAATCCATAGCTGCGCCCCGCTGGTGCCCGAGGTGCCCGAGGCCCACTTCGGCTGGGCGGTTCCGTCGTAGACCACGAGATTCCCGTCCGCCTGGAAATCCGCGTAGCAGCCTGTGCCGGACAAGGAAGTATCCGAATGCCATAGGGCATCACCCGGCAATGCATTCGTTACGTGGTAGAGCACCAGGTTGCAATCGGATTGCATCTCCAGGCGTCGGCTCTCGTTCTGGACAAATTGCCCAGCGGACAAGAGAAACTGCCCGGCCTGTAAAATAGACTGACTCGGAATATTCGTATTGCTGTTCCAGAGAGGCAGGCTGGCTCCGTTGTACACCACGAGATTGCCATCGCTCTGGAGTCGCAGCTGGCCTCCGCTGGTTCCGGAAGTTCCCGAAGCCCACAGGGGTTGCGCGAACTCGTCGTAGACGACGAAGTTTCCATCCGCCTGGAAGTCCGCGAAGCACGCATTTCCGGCTCCCGCAGTGTCACTGTGCCAAAGGGGGCTGCCGACCACGGCGTTTGCGACGCTGAATAGAACCAGATTGCAGTCGGTTTTCATTTCCAGTTTTCGGTTCTGGGTTTGAATGAATTGCCCTGCGCCCAGTAGGAACTGCCCTGCGCCGTGCGTTGATTCGAGCGGGATGTTTGTGCCGGCTGACCATAGAGGCTGGCCCGCCCCGTTATAGAGCACCAGGTTGCCATCCGATTGGAGCTTCAACCTCGCGCCCGTTGTGCCGGAAGTGCCAGACGCCCAGTGGAACTGGCCGGAACTGTCGTAGAGCACGAAGTTTCCATCGGCCTGAAAGTCGACGTAACAATCGCTGCCCGCCCCAGAGGTTCCGCTCCGCCAGAGGGTTCCGCCGGTTGCCCCGTTTTCGAAACTGGCGATCACCAAATCGCAGTCTGATTGCATCGTGATTTTTCGGTTCTGGCTGTGAAGAATTTGACCGCTGGTCAGCAGGAACTGCCCGGCGACGAGATCGTACTCGCTTGGGTAGTTGGTGTAGCTCTGCCAGAGAGGACTCCCGGCGCCATTGTAGATCACCGCGTTGCCATCGCTCTGGAGATGGAGTTCGGCGCCCGCCGTTCCGCTGGTACCCGAAGCCCACTGGGCTTGCCCAACGCCGTCGTAGACCACCAGGTTTCCGTCTGACTGGAAATCCATCCAGCACCCGCTGGCCATATTCGCCGTTCCGCTCGTCCACAAGCCGCCGCCGATCACGCCGGCACTGACGCTGTAGAGCACCAGATTACAGTTGGCCTCCATCTTCAACAGCCGAGTCTTGCCCGAAACGGTTTGGCCTGAAGACAGGGTCAGCGAACCCGCGTTGTAGAAAACGTCTTCGCTGCTGGTGATGCTCCAAAAACCTTCGGTCTTGCGATCATCGTGGTTTAACCAGACGGAAGCGAGGCCAGCCGCCTCTTTCGCGCCTTTCAAGGACTGGTTGTCCTGGCTGTTCGTGGGCACGCCAAACCGGTAATCCGAACCCAGTTCGTCACAGGCTAGGGCCCCAGACCCCCAAGCGGCGATGAGGTTGCTGATGGCCCAGTTTCCGGAGTTCTGATTTTCGCAAGCAAACGCATAAGCATTCGTGCAGTTTTCATCGTTCCAACGGCCATTGCTGTTCTGAACGGCGCAATCCTCGTTGCCTCCCGAGTTGTTGGGTTCATTGGCATCCCAACTCCAAATGGCGGCGCCGAGACGGGGATCATTCTGGTGAAGTTGGTCGAGGTCGATGATGTTTGTTCCGTTGGCGTAGTAGTTGGCGACATCGTTGCTGCTGATAGAACTTCCCGCGCCCGCGATTCCGCCAATGGTCGTAGAATCTTCCCAGACACGCGTGAGTGCGCCCAGCCCTGTGAAGACTGTTGAATTCCAGTTGCCATCGCCGCTGCATCCCGCATCGGACCAGATCAGCACATTCTTGCCGGCGTTCAATACCTCGGACTTGGTCAGATCGACCGGGATATCGTGACAGCCACCGCTGCGAAATATCCGATCACCGAACCGGTCGTTGACCTGGCTGTAGGCTTCGCCGTGTTGGCCATCCATGTGGTCTTCGATGTGCAGGACCAGGACCTGGTTGATGCTGGCAGAGGTGTTCAGCCAGGCGTCGATTTCGTCCAACCCTTCCGCAAAGTAGCGATCGTCCAGGCTGCAGCCGATATGGGCCGCAGTGCCATGACAGAGGAGCAGGCGGGAGGGGAAAAGGAAGAGACCCTCGGTTTTGGGTGTCCAGTGAACATCCATCTCGATGGAGCGGGCGCCCATGCGCAATTGGTTGTAGATGGAGTCGACTTGATTGGGATCCAGGTAGGCTGTTGCCGAGGTATAGGCGCCCGAATTGAAGCTGTTATGCGTACCGAGGATATTGCTGTCCGAAAGGCGCGAGTCGACGTCGAGGACGCGCTGGGAAGCCAATGTCTGCCCGGTCCAGCTGTTATTGAAGTCGTCGATGCCATCCGCGTGGACGGGGGCGCAAAGTCCGAGCTGAATCCCCAGAAAGGCCGCTGCGATTTTAAGGCTCGGGTGCATGGAGCGCTCCAGCCAGAGAATGGCTTCTTTCGCAGTATGCCTCTTATCGAAGCAACCAATCAACCGGTTTTACGGCGCCGCGGGCGCGACGAAAAACCTCCTCTAGAGTCGACCGCGTGATGCTCCCCAAAATTGTCTCATGATCGCCTCCGGGAAACATGAATCCGCACCTAATCGTCAAGAAGCGCGTACATCACGTCCTGAGCGGTGCTGCAACTCGCATTCTGGTTCATGCCGGTAAACAGGTTGCCGTCTCGAGTTCGAAAATTTGTAAAAAATTCATGTACGGCCTGATGATCTTCTTCAAAAACGGCCCCTGCCCGGCGCATTTCTGTCTCAGGGTGCATCGGTGTGCAGGTGATGCCCAACGCCTCGACGGCTTCATTCGTGACGCCCGTCGCGCGAACCCCTTCGAGGAGAGGCGTACCGTCAGTTTTACGCGCCTGGATGAGACCCAGCGGTCCATGGCAGACGGCGCCGAGGAGGGCACCCGCGGCGTTGGCTTGGGTGATTTTTTCACCGAGTACGGCGGACTGACCCAGGTCGAAGGCCGCACCCCACCCACCGGCGAGGAAGACAACATCGTACTGAGTAAAGTCGATGGAATCGATTTTGAGCGAGTTCTCGACTGCGCCGAGGGCATCGGCGTCGGAGACGAATCTTTTCTCATAGCTTCCTGCAATGGGCCAACTCAGCATGCCGGGCTCAAAGGGGATGGCCCCGCCTTGGATGCTCGCGACATCCACCCGCATTCCGGCATCCAGGAACTCATAGTAGGGATGCAGGAGTTCTGAAGCGGCCACGCCGGTCTGTCCGCCTTTTTCACCGCACATGTCGGCGTGGCTCGTCGAGATGACGAGTGCCGAGCGCCCGGAGAGGTTGCCCTCGAAGGCTGGGCATTCGGGGTGAAGTCCCAGCGTCTGAAGAAGAGGGGGTAATCCCAGTCGAATGACAAGGCCGATGACGGCCCCGGAGATTAAGATTTTTTTTAACACTTGAGTGGTTCTCCCAAGATGAGCTGTGGATCCGACCCAATGTCAATTCATGCTGGGTGGACGGTGATCTGGACAATACGGTGAGCAGTGAGTGAGAGCCTGGAGCGACCGGCGTTCCTCTTGGGATTAGGGTTCAGTTCCAAAATCCAACCCGGACGCTTTGGCCGCGCGTGGACGTCCACTCGCCGGCTGATATGATCTTAGGGAAGCTTGCGGGCAACGCAGAATATATTGGCTCTGAGGTCTTCCAGGCGATTCGTCGAGTTCAGGATTCGCTCCCAAAGCATTAGGGGGTAGAAGGCAAATCGGGAAAAGAGACCGTAGGAGGGTTCGCCCTCAAAGCAGGTGAGAACGACGCACTCGAAGCCGGCTGATTCCAGAAGCGTTGTGCATGTCCTTCGCGTGTTCATGCGATGAAATGTTGGATAGGGGTCGTGGGCATCTTCGCTTGCGTTTTGCGCCCTGAGGGCAACGCGCTCGTGAAATGAGTGAGGCGTTAGCCGTGCGATCAGAGACACATAGTGCCAGAGGTTCGGCGTGCGGAAGGCGATTACACCTCCGGGCCGCAAAACCCGGTGACATTCGCGCAGCAGGGTGGCCGGTTCCTCGACATGTTCCAGGACATAGTTCGACACACACGCGTCAAAACTCGAATCGGGAACGGGAATAGCTCTCCCGTCGTACACATGGGTGTGAGCACAGGCTTCGTTGGTGGCCACCGCCGGGTCCAAGTCGATCCCTGTTACCTCACCGATCTCCGCCAAAAAACGAGTGGTCTTGTTGGACGGGCCAGCGCCGATCTCCAGGATCGCGCCGCCGGGAGGAACATGCGCCCGAATTAGGCTCCGGAACTGTTCGGTACCGTCTACCCATCCCGGGCGGTTCTGGTAGTAACGATAGAGAGCCCGCTTTTGCCAGCTCTGTGGATTTGGCCTTTGATCTTGCCCGCCTTGCTCTACCACCTTGCCTCCACCCCGTTGCTTGCGGGGAGAATAGTGAAACCGCGGAAACTCGCTTATGCCCGTTTATAGGCCGATATGGGCCCGGCTTAC
>DUCT01000238.1 GCA_012959665.1 Myxococcales bacterium
CAATCAGCGCGTCTACGTGCGTAGTCCTCGCTCAAATTCGGGATCGGCAGTCGCGAGGTCCTGGAGAACCTTCACCCTATCTCGACATGGGTCTCGTCACGGGATGCGGCCGAGAAACGGCCCGTGACCAGCCTTCTGATGACTCCCGCAACCCGATAGAAGGCGTCACGGACGAGAGTCGCTAACCTAGTTTCAGCTAGGCAGCGAGTGCGTAGTTATCGTCGGCATCTAAAAGTTACCAACAGTGCCGTCTGATTAACGAGAGCACGACCATCTCGGCACGCAGCGCCCACCTTCGACCACCCGTCGAAGCCAGATCGCCCCCACAGCCCCAAGCATACTCTTCGGGGCGCCCCTAGCCAAGAGCAGAACCTGAGCAAACCACACGCGCCCCTGCCCTCTCCGCCACGGTGATCCGGGTTTGGTCGTTGAGGGCGGCTCGGTTCCTCGGCGCGGCCCAGCGCCGAGAGACGATTCAGGCGGGCGTGTGAGCCGGCAAAACGAAAGAGATCCGGTTGCCTTGCCCAGCCCCCGGTTGCACGACGAACTCGCCGCCGTGCTCTTCGATGATGCGCAAGCACTCCCGCAAGCCTCCCTGGCCGGCCCCGACCGAATCGGAATCGCCTTCCACGAAGGGGTCAAAGATGCGGTCGATGAGTTCGGCTTCGAGGCAAGCACCCTGGTCCTCCACCCACACCTCGATGCCCCCGTGAGCGCTCCGCAGGGTGAGGCGGGCGTGGGCGCCTGGATCTGAACCCGAGACCGCCTGAGCGTGGGCGAGCAATTCCTGAACCACGTATTCGATCTGAACGTCGTCGCAGGCGACCTGGGGCAACTCGTCTGCAAGGGCTTGCTCGACGATAAACTCGCCGGCTTGGCCCGCTCGAAAACGGGCCAGCGCGCGCTCGACCATTGCCTTGGGCGCGTGGGGCCGGTTCTCGCCCCGGCCGCCCAGTGCCCGGTTCAAAACAGCGGCGGCATGATCGATCTGACCGCTGAGCCGCACGCAACCGTCCAACCCTTCGTCCCACGCCTCAGGCGCGCTTTGACCTTCGGCTGCCCGAGTCTTCAGGGCCGCTAAATCCGCGCTCAATTCCTGGGCCGCGCGCTGAAGATCCGCAGACACTTGGCCCATGGCCCCCGCCATGACTGCGCCGGCGCTTCCCCCCAAACGCTCGACTTGAGAAACCGGCACCAATCCCTCGCCCCGGCTCAGGCTCGCCATGGCCTGGTCAGGCCGGTCGCCAAAGCGGGCAATATCATCCAAGCGCTCGGCCAGGCCCGACTCGAGTTGCTCGAGCAGTGCGAGTTGCCCACGCCGGGCGCCGCCAATGGCTTCGAGTTGACGGGCCAGGTCAACGGCTCGACCCGCGCCAGCACCCAGGGCAGCCAGCAGGAGAACGCTGAGCGCCAGCGCCCACACCGGCCAACCCGCGGCCCACGCGGTCAGGCCACCGACAATCGCGCCGAACCCCAGACCCCCAGCCACGCCTTGCCGGGGCATGTGAGTCCAACGCACCTCAAACTCGCAATGCAGCGCTCCATCAAAGGCGCATTGGGTTTCGCGCACTGTGCCAGGCAGGAGGCCAAAAAGCATCGGTACGGTTTCGAGCATTCCCTCGCGCATGCCACACACCGCGGGGCCCAGTTCAGCGGGCCAGGTGTCCCGGGGATCCAGGCCCTGGGAGGCGGGATCAAAAGCAATTCTCGCGCACCCGTGCTCGATGGAATCGGCGCGATAGCGTCCGGCCCCGGTCTCTCGGGCCAGCAGGTCGTCGACCCTCCGGTAGGCTTTCTCGGGTGTCGCCAGCCCGCCATAGCAGAGCGCCAAACCCACGCCGCCCGGGCCCATCAGTTTCTGGCCCACTCGGCGCGCCCGGTTTCGGCTCAGGGCCGCAGCTTCGAACATGGCCACCAAACGCTTGGGGGCGATCCAACGTCCCACCTGATGAATCGCTGGAGCCTCGTCTCCCAAGGCCCGAATCGCGCGAGCTCGTAGGGTGTCCTCCCCCGATTCGGCGAGGACTTCGACGATCGCCACGGCAATCCGATGATTGGCCGCGAGTTGCTCGTGTATCAAGCGAGTAAGGGGCATCGTTCTCTATATCGGCAAGTATCGGCCGAACAATAGGCCCAACCGCCGATTTCGTCCTGCTCGAGACCCTCTCAGGCACCCGAAGGCTCGCGCTACGCCCCCCGCGTTCAATCGGATGGCAGAACTCCGACCCGGGACGCGAAAAACCAACGGGGCAGCCCCACCCGGGCCGTCCTCAATCCTCGTTCTGGCCGCGGTTGCGCATGGCTCGGGCGGTCTCGCGTTGGGCGTCCCGGCGCTTCAGATCCTCGCGCTTGTCGCGCACTCGCTTCCCGCGCACCAAGGCGAGTTCCACCTTGGCCAAGCCGTGCTTGAAATAGAGGCTCAGGGGCACGACGGTGAGGCCCTTCTCCACCACTCGGCTTCGGATTTTGCGAATCTCCCGGCCGTGCAGCAACAGGCGACGCGAGCGCTGGGGATCGGCGTTATCCCGGGTGGCTGGCTCGTAGGGGCTGATGTGGAGTTTTTCCAGCCAGCACTCGCCCCCGCGGACAACCCCATAGGCGTCTCCCAGGTTGGCGCGCCCCGCCCGCAGGCTCTTGACCTCCGGGCCAATCAACGCGATCCCGGCCTCGAAGGTGTCGATCACCTCGTACTCGTGCCGCGCCCGGCGATTGCGCGCAATATTTTTGATGCCGTCCTCAGCCATGGCGGGCAAGCCTAGCGCTTGGGGCTACTGGGCGGAGGGGTTCGGGCCGAGCACACGGTTGTCGATCAGGCGAACCCTCCCGCCCCGCCCCGGCGCATCCGGCGAAAACTCCACCGCCAGGGCGAGCAGGCTCGCACCCGCGAGCTGAGGAGGAGCGGGCTCGAGGGTATCGGGGTCGCAAAGCTCGGCGTAGTCCAGAGCCGCCAAGGGGGCCGAATCAATTTCGGCGCGCACTTTCGCAAGCAAGCCGGCACGGTCGGTCTCGCCCCGGGCCACCGCCGCTTCGGCGGCATCCAGGGCCCGCACCAGGGACAGGGCCTGCAGGCGCGCCTCCGGGCCCAGGTGAACGTTGCGGCTCGAAAGCGCCAGGCCATCGGGCTCACGAACCGTCGGGGCGGCCACGATTTCCACCCCGAACCCCAGGTCCGACACCATCCGGCGGATCACCGCACACTGCTGAAAATCCTTTTGACCAAAGACCGCGACGTGGGGCCGGGCCGCCAGCAGCAACTTGGCCACCACCGTCGTCACCCCCCGAAAATGCCCGGGCCGACTCGCCCCACACAGGCAATCGGTCAGCCCTTGGACGTCCACCCAGGTCTGCGCACCCTCGGGATAGAGTTCCTCGGCGGTGGGACAGAAAACAACGTCCACCCCCTGCTCCGCCGCCAGAGCCAGATCCCGGGCGGTATCCACCGGATAGCCCTCGAAGTCCTTGGGGTCGTTGAACTGCGTGGGATTGACAAAGATCGACATCCAAACGCTATCGGCGTGCTTGCGCGCCTCGGCCACCAGGGACAAATGACCCGCATGCAGCGCCCCCATGGTGGGCACAAGCGCGATCCGGCGGCCAGCCGCGCGCTCGCGGTCCGCACGGGCCTGGAGTTCGCGCACACGGGTGACGATCGGAAGGTTGGGCATCAGTCGGGCTTCAATCGGGCTTCAATCAAAGAGAACGCGCACCGCCGCTAACGGTACGAGTGCATGGAGTCGGGGAATTTTCGGTTCAGCACTTCCTCGGCGAAAGCCCGCGCCGCTTCCCCGGCCAACGCGCCCAGGGGAGCGTATTGCTTCGCGAAGCTCGGCGGCGAATCCCCCAGCCCGAGCAAGTCGTGCATCACCAAGACCTGGCCGTCGCAGTCGGGCCCGGCACCGATCCCAATCGTAGGAATATCGAGGGTCTGGCTGATTTCCCGGCCCAGATCCGCCGGAATCCCCTCGAGCACAACCGCAAAGGCGCCGGCCTCTTGAACCGCTCGAGCGTCTTCCAGAATCCGCGCTCGGCCCGATTCACTCCGGCCCTGAACCCGGTATCCCCCCATCGCGTTGACGGATTGGGGAGTCAGACCAATGTGCCCCATCACGGGTACCTGGGCGCGCACGATGCGCTCGATGGTCTCGGCGACCAGCGACCCACCTTCGAGCTTCACCGCGTGGGCACCCGCCTCCTTGACGAAACGGATCGCGCTGCGCACAGCATCCTCGGGGCCCACCTGGTAACTCCCAAAGGGCATGTCGGCGACCACCAGGGAGCGCCGGGCGCCCCGGGCCACCAGACGGGTGTGATAGATGACCTCATCCAGGGTCACGGGCAGGGTCGTGTCACAGCCCTGGACCACGTTTGCGAGGGAGTCACCCACCAGCAGCAGGTCGATACCCGCCGCGTCGAAAATGCGCGCGAAGGTAAAGTCGTACGCGGTGAGCATGGTGAAGGGTTCGCCCTGGCGTTTGCGTTGAGCGAGGGAGCGCACCGTAACTCGGTGCTCTCGGCGTGCTGAAGCGGTAACCGTCGACATGACAGAGTGCCTCCAACCTGGGGGCCCGGCGTCTATTTTTCAAATGCTTTGGCACCCGCATTCGCATCGGCTCAAAGCGTGACTGCACCCACGAGCAATCGGAAAACAAAAAAGCGCCTCCCGCAAAATCCGGGGGCGCTTGGGCAAGATCGGGAGGCTGAACAACTCGCCTTTGATCCGCGCTTCGCCCTTTCGGCCGTCGTGCGGAAGTGAGTCGGGATGTGAGCCCTACCGATCTCCCCTCACCCCCGTCCCGGTCCCTCTTCCCACTGCTCTGAGCTCACGGCCCAAGGAGTGGCGGTGCCCATGGGCACCCGAGATCCAAGCGTTTTCGGAGTGGTGGAGAGGCCTCTCTCAAATCTTCCGGGCCAGAGGTGCCCGGGCAAGTTCTTTGGTTTGGGTGGTTCCTCGATAGGGCCCGCGCCTTGCGGTACCCCTCGACCCAGGCAGTTTCACCCGAGGTGAATCGGCCGTCAAGCAAAACCGAAGTTAATCCCCAAGGGGGTCAAGAAAAGTGCGGACAGCCGGAGGCAGGTGCCGGTCCTCGATAAACTGGGCCGCATGGGTGCGCAGGGCATCGGCAAGGGTATCGATTTGGATCAGCAGCCCGTCCCCCTCGGCCAAAACCACCCACAACTCGCCCCGGACTCGGCAGACACCGCTGGCGACGGGCGGCAGGTCGTCGCCGAGCCGACCGCTTCCCCCCGCGCGAACTTTCATCCCGGCTTCGCCCGCGAGTTCCAGCAAGTGTTCGAGGATCTGGGCTTCATCCATGCTCGCGACGGTGCCCCCCCCGGCGCATTTGCGCAAGCATCCTCAGGCGAGGGCCCGGGCCAGAGCGAGCAAACGAGCGGGGTCTACGCGCTCGGCGCGGTCTTGGGGATCGATGCCCGCAGCTTGCAGGGCCGCCTCGATGGCCTCCCGATCCCCTCCGGCCAAGCCGGTCCCCGCGCGTAAACAATTGCTCACGGTCTTACGCCGCTGGCTGAAGGCCGCGCGCACCACCCGCTCCACGTGCGCGAGTTCTCCGGGTTCGAGCAGTGGGGTGTGCCGGGGCCACAGCCGCAGAAAACTCGAATGAACCTCGGGGGCTGGGAAAAAAGCGCCCGGTGCCAGTTCCTGCTGAACTTGGGCGTCCACCGTCAAGTGGTGAAGCACTGCCAGGGAGCCGTAATCCCGGCCGCCCACCGGCGCAACGATCCGAGCGGCCACCTCGCGTTGCAGCATCACCGACCAGTCGGCCAAGTCACCGCGCAGATCCAGAAGACGCCGAAGCAGGGGCGTAGCCGCCGAATAGGGCAAGTTGGCCACCACCCGGACCGGCGTGGCACTGCCCCGGGCGAATTCGCCCAGGTCCAGGCCCAGGGCGTCGGCATGGATCAGTTCGACCCCTTCGGGCAACAGGGATTCCTCGCGCAGGGCCGCCACCAAGCCGGAATCGATCTCAATGGTAATCACCCGACGGGCGCGGCGGGCCAAGGCCCGGGTGAGCACGCCGAGGCCTGTGCCAATCTCGATCACGAGATCATCCGGCCCCACCCCGGCCAAGTCGGCCAAGCGATGCGCCAAGCGCTCATCGGTCAGAAAATTTTGACCCAATTCTCGGCGCAAATAAAGGCCCCGGCGATCCAGGATCGCGCGCATCCCTCCGGCCCCGCTTGCCCTCATGGAGACCCGCCACGCCAGGGTGTCTGGCCCACCGGAACCCGAGAGAAAGCGCTCAACTCCAGGCCGTCGGACTCGCCTCGCCCCAGCAGCCGGGCGCCCGCCGCCGCAATCATCACGGCGTTGTCGGTGCACAGCTCCGGCGGGGGAAAGCTGACCCCAAAGCCATCGCGGTCGCCGGCGGTCTCGAGTTCCTCCCGGAGGCGGCGGTTGGCCGCCACGCCCCCCACAACGGCGATCTGGCGGAGCCCTTCTTGGCGCAGGGCACGCCGAGCCCGGACCAGCAGCGACTCCACGGCGGCCGCCTCGAATGAAGCCGCCACGTCGGCCACGTCCGTCTCGCTCATGGCCTCGGCCCCGCCCCGGCGCTTTACCTCCAGGGCCACCGCGGTCTTGAGCCCGCTATAAGAGAAATCGAGACCACTCTTTTTGGCCATGGGTCTCGGAAAATCCACCGCCCGACAATTCCCCAGACCGCCCGCGCGGGAAACCGCAGGCCCCCCCGGAAAGCCCAAACCCAGCAGCTTGGCCACCTTATCGAAGGCTTCGCCCACGGCATCGTCCAGGGTCTGGCCCAGCAGCAACGGCTCTACGTCGGCCTCCACTCGGTAGAGCGCGGTGTGGCCCCCGGAAACCACGAGCCCCAGATAGGGCGCGGCCAAGCCGGGGTCGGCGAGTTCGGCGGCGGCCAAGTGGCCGGCGAGATGGTGGACCGCCACCAGTGGGCAGCCCGCCCGATACGCCAGCGCCTTGGCAAAGGACAGCCCCACCAGAAGCGAGCCCACAAGCCCCGGGCCCGCGGTCACCGCAATCCCGTCCAGATCATCCAGACCCACGCCGGCTTCGGCTAGGGCGGCTTCCGCCACCGCCGACACTACCCGGGCGTGGTCCCGGGAAGCCAGCTCGGGGACTACGCCCCCGTAGGGCGCATGCACCTCATCCTGACTGAAAACCACATTGGAAAGCACATGACGACCCGACCGCAGCACCGCAGCCGCCATCTCGTCACAGGAACTCTCGATGCCGAGCACACGCTCGGCGATGGGCGCGGCGCGCTCCACAGCGCCCTCCCTCTCTACGCGTTCCGCCGCTCAAATTGTTCCTGCTCAGATTTGCAATCGATACAAAGCTCCGCCACCGGGCGCGCCTGAATCCGCTTGAGCGAAATCTGCTCGCCGCAGGATTCGCACTCCCCGTAAATGCCTTCGGTGATCTTCACCAGCGCCTGGTTGATCTTGCCGATCAGGCCCCGCTCGCGTTCGCGCAAGCGACCCTGGAAAGCGAGGTTCATCTCCGAGGACGCGGTATCAATCTCATCGGGGAAATCATCGGGATCCAGGTGAATATCCCCCGCGAGCGTCTTACGCGCGTTCTGGAGCAGTTCGTCGCGCTGCCCCTCGAGGAGTTTCTTGAATTTTTCCATGTCGCGCTTCTTCAACGCCTGACCCTCTCAGAATGAATTTCGTTCAGCGGTTTTGCCAACTTGACGGGGCCCGCCCCTCTTGCCCTCCACCGATTTACCCGCGTTTTCCCCTTCGGCGCACTCATCCCGTACCCAATGCGGAGAGCTGCTTTTGCGCCTGTTTTGCACGTGCTGAATCGGGGTAATCTTTTATAACCTGCTCAAAAACGGTTCTCGCTGCATCGTGAAAACCCGGCCCAAGCTTGAGCAGGGATTCACCCTGGCGGAAAAGTGCATCAGCCGCCTTGTTCCCCGTCGGGTAGACACGAACAACGTCGTTGAAACGAAGCACCGCAACGCGGTAGTCCCCCTGCTTGAAATGGCAATCGGCCATCCAATAGGCGCCGTCATCGGCGTGCGGAGACGCCGGGTAGGTCTGCAGAAATTTCCTGAACCGGTCAATGCAGAGTTTGTGGTCGTCCCCTCGCCATGCCTCGAGCGCTTTCTGGTATGCGGCCAGCTCTTCCGATGTCACGCCTGCATCATCGGTCGAAAATTCTTCTTCGGCGGCTTCTTCCGCCGCCGCATCCGACGCCGCGGCTTCGCCGGACTGGGCCGCCAACTGCCTGCGGGCCCTGCGCGCTTCCTTCAACGCCTGGTCGGCTTTCTTCTCCGCGACTTCGAGTTGACCGGCGAGTTTGGCTTGTTCTCCCCGCAAGGCATCGACCTGGGCGGATAGCTGGGCGATCTGCTTGAAGGGATTCGGCCGGTCCTTGGACCGCTGATCGTCGTCCAGAACGCGCTCTTCGAGCTTGCGAAAATCGCCCTGGGTCACGCAGCCCTGCCCAACGAGGAGGCACGAAAAACCTATCAATAGGGCGTGCAAGGGCCCTATCCAGCGTACTCCTTGACCAGATTTCCCCTTATTCATCGCCCTCTTCCCAGGGTCTGCGACGCGCACTTTCATTGCCCCACCCCTCCTTAGCGACTCGGCAGTCTAGCGCGGGATTCAGCGAGCGAACGGCCCCCACGCAGGTTGCAGGTTTTCGCCCTGCTGACGTGTCAGACGGCGCAGATTCTGGCCGTCCACGTCCACGACGTAGAGGTCCGATCGGCCTCTTCGCTTGGAACTGAACGTGATTTTCCGGCTGTCCGGCGACCAACTCGCCGCCTCGTCGCTCCGAGGGTGGGAAACAATCGGCAGATTGGTCTCGCCGCTGGGGTCGATCAGCCAAATATCGAACTGGCCCTCGATCCGGGTCTCGTAGACGATCCATCGACCGTCCGGGGACCACGACGCACCCGTATTGTAGGAACCGTTGAAAGTCAGGCGGCGCACCCCCCGCCCATCCGAACCCATGATGTAGATCTGCGGCGAGCCCGACCGATCCGAGACGAAGGCGATCTGCTCGCCGTCCGGCGACCACGACGGGGAAATATTGATACTCCCGCCCCGGGTCAAGCGGCGAAGGTTGCCTCCATCGCGATCCACTCGGTAGATGGCCGTGGATCCACCCAGGCTGGAAACCACGGCGAGGGATGAGCCAGACGGGTTAAAAACCCCTCGATACTTGGGTTGCCTCGATAGGATTCCGCCCAGGATCGGACCCGGGGAATACTCGCCCCGGGACGTCAGGTAGAGCCCGGGCATCGCCCGCTCTCCATAGGAGGTGTACAGAATCGCGCCCCCATCGGGCGTCCAGTCGGGGAAGGCCTTGATGCTCTGGCCCCGGGTGGCCGGACGTTGACGCCCCCCGTCGGCGTCCATCACGTAAACCTCGCGCTCTCCGCTGCGATCGGAAATGAAAGCGATTTCCGTACCCGCCACCCCGGGCGTCCCGGTGAATGCGGCCACGACCTGATCGGCTAGAAGTTTGGCGAGCCGGTGGCGATCTTCCCGGGGCCGCTTCAGTACGCCCCGGGCCAGGGAACGGCAGCGCGCCGTATCCCATACTTGGTACTCCACGGCGAGTTCGCTGGCCGAGCCGGTGATCTGACCTTCCACCAATGCGTCCGCGCCCCCCTGAAGCCAATCCGAACAGTCGCCCCGGGGGCCCTCGGTCAGGCCCTCGGTCTCTCGAGCACCGAGAAAGGCATCGTCGGCCAGGGGCAGGAGAACGCCGGAAAATTCCATGCCCTGTTCCATGGCGCGCCGAAGTCCCGCCGCCCGGCCCGGATCGGCAGGCGCTGCACGATCGGCAAATTGTTGGACCGCGGCACGAAAAGCCCTCCCCTCGCCCGGGGTGATCACAATGGCGGGATCGGAAACTTGAGCCGCAGCCAAGCCGGGCCCGAAGCCAAATGAGCCGATAGGCCCGAAGAAGCCGAAGAGGCCAACGAGGGCGATGAGTGGAAGGATTCGGTGCATGGTGTCTACTCCTCGGACGTGAAAACAATGGTGCGCGGGCCGGCCTTGGGGGGGGGCGGCAGGGGGCTCACGCGCGTCAACGCGCGGACCGCGTTGTCGTCGTAGAAGGGATTTCCCGAGGAGGCCACCAGTTTCGGTCGACCCAGCAGCCGGCCGTCGATTGCCACATCGATCACCAACTCGGCGGCCAAGCCCCGGTTGCGGAATTCATGGGGGTTGACCCAACCCGCACGAATGTGGCGCTTGACGGCCTGATGCCACGCCAACAATTCGGGGTCCACCTTGACGCCCTGGGAGGACCGGGCGGAGGGGGAATCGGGGGCGGGAGCCGGGCTCTCGGCGGGCTCCGGGGAGTCCATCGCGGCGGGGGGCTCGCCCAGTTCTCCCCGCAATTGGGCCAGGGCGTCCTCGTAGGCCAATTCCTTGGGTCGAGACCGACGGTGGAGCACGGGTTCGGGCTTGGGCTTGGGCTTGGGCTTCAGTTGAACGGATGGAGCCTGCTTGGGCAGGATTTTCACTTTGGGCTTGGGCGGCGGCGGGGCCGGGGCGGGAGTGGGCGTCGGGGCGGGTGGCTTCGGCGCGACGGGAACCGCCGCCACAAGCTCGACCGTCAGCGACTGGGGCATTCGCAGGGGCGCGGGCCCCGGCGTCAACATCAAGCCCATGATCAGGCACAGATGGCCCACCAGCGAGAGAACCAACAGGGATCGCATGGAC
>DUCT01000239.1 GCA_012959665.1 Myxococcales bacterium
GGATCCTTTCAGATTTACGGCCAGCCGCGCTGGGATCTCGGCGCCTCCCTTGGAAGACCAGGCGGACCGGCTGGCGAGCATCTGGCCGAATACAATCCTTCGGGGTCGCCGATTCCCCTCTCCCCCGATACCCCCTGCGATGCCGTTTTAGCCACTCAGGTCGACCCTTCCTCCCCCCATTACGACCCCGAACTCGTCAATATTCCCCTTCACGATGTCCCGGTCACGGTGGACGGTGCCGGGACCACAGCTTTTCTGCCCTCGATTCTCGACGCCGAAATCACCTCGCCGAGCCGGGCTCTCCCCAATGACCCCCTGACTCTGGGCGCTTGGCTAGCCGCCGAGGGGCGCGCAAAAATTCGCTGTGAAGGCGATGACAGAGCACGCATCCGCATGAAGTTTCGCAACCTCGTCCCCCATGCCCTCTACACCCTCTGGGGTTTCATGGCCTTGCCCGACGGAAGCGTCGGGCCGCGACCCCTGGGCGGCGTGCCCAACACCTTCGTTCCCGACGAGCACGGATCGGGTTCATTCAGCCGCACCCTGAACTTCTGCCCCACCGATGAGGATTCCCCGTTGCTGGATATCGTGCTGGCCCTGCACACCGACGCCTCGGTCTTCGGCGCCGTGCCCGCCATGGCGGGCGCCGCAATTTCCAAACCCGTGGGCGTCATCGTTCACGCCCAGGCGGGCTTTCCCGTGAACATTCGCGAGAACCTCGAAGTCGAAGAGGGGTGCCGCGAATAGCGCGGCCCCCCGCAAGAGCCCTCCCAGACCCGAGTGGACGGGATTTCCCGGCCGCTCGGGGGGCCGCCGCCTGCCCAGGGCGACGGCCCGGGCAGGCTCTGGCTTGGGAGACCCTCCTCCAGAATCGAGCGGAGCACGGGAAATCTCCGGAACCCGGCGTATGCTTCAACCCAACCCACGCGAGCCACGAATTACGGGAAGGGCAGACACGAATGAAACTGAAAATGCATTGGCAGATCATGATCGGCCTTGGCCTCGGGGTCGCTTTCGGAATCATGGCCGCCGCCAGTGGCCTGAGTGAATTCACTCGAGATTGGGTAACGCCCTTCGGCACCCTGTTCGTCAACCTCCTCAAGCTGATCGCCATGCCCTTGGTCTTTGCCTCGCTGGTCACCGGCGTCGCCTCCCTGGCGGATGTGAGCAAGCTCTCGCGTATGGGGGGCCGGACCATTGCGATCTATCTCTTGACCACGGTTTTCTCCATCTGCATCGGGCTTGTCGTGGTCAACGTGCTTCAGCCGGGCGCCTCGCTCCCCCCAGAAGTCAGCGCCAACCTCCAGGCCTCGTATGTCGCGGAGGTGGCCAACCGCACCGACACCATCGAGCAGGTGCGCGAGCGCGGACCCCTGCAGCCCCTGGTGGATATCGTGCCCCAGAACATCTTCTTCGCCTTTGGCCAGAACATCCGAATGCTGCAAGTGGTTTTCTTTGCCCTTTTCTTCGGCGTCTGCCTGGTACTCGTCCCCAACGAACACACACGTGCCATCAAGTCCGTGATTCAGGGGCTCAGCGATATCACGATCAAGATGGTGGACCTGATCATGATCATTGCCCCCATCGGCGTCTTTGCACTGATCGCCGGAACCATCACCGCCATTGCGGGGGACAACGTGGGCACGGTGTTCAGCCTGCTCAGCTCGCTTGGTTTCTACACCCTGGTGGTGCTGCTCGGTCTCCTCCTCCACGTGCTCCTCGTTTATACGGTGATCGTGCATTTCTTTACGCGATTCACGTTGAAAGAATTTTTCACCGGCATCGCGCCCGCGCAATTGTTGGCCTTCT
>DUCT01000240.1 GCA_012959665.1 Myxococcales bacterium
ACATTGCTACGCATCGGGACACAGGCGACGACGAGTTCGCGGGGCGCGTCGAGATGATCCCCAGTCTTGTGCCTGAGATGTTCGAATTTCATCATGAGCTTTCTTGTAATGGGCTGTTCATGATCGGGATTGGGCTTGGGATCGGGATCAATAGTGGACCGACTTCAGACAGAGTCCAGAAGCCGGCGCTGTGCCTGGGGCTGCACTGCGATCTTTGGCAGCGAGGATCGACGCAAGCTTTGCCTTGTCGCTTCGGCCCTCACCCACCTTCACGATCGCCCGAACGAGATTGCGAACCATCTTGTATAGGAAGGCGTCGGCCACGAAGCTGAACTCGATGATCCGGGCCTCGAATAAGATCTCGATGCTCTGAAGGTTGCGCACGGTACTTCGCTGCTTGAAGTTCGCCTTGGTCGCAAAGGAGGCAAAGTCATGCTCGCCGACGAGGATTCCGGCTGCCTCCTGCATGCTGGAAATATCCAGGGGACGAGGCGAATTCCAGACTCGCCCGAGCTCCGACTCCGGGCAATCCTGCGCATTCCAGATCCGGTAGCCGTAGGTCTTGCCAACCGCCGAAGTCCGAGCGTGAAAATTCGCGTCAGCTTCGGCGACATCGCGCAGCACGAGATCCGCTGGTAGCTCCGCACCCAGCATGGCGTGTACATCCCCGACGGCCAGACCCCGGGTGAGCGCGACGCTCGCAACCTGGCCGTCCGCATGCGCTCCCCTATCCGTACGTCCCGCGCCCCGTACCGATACTTGCTGGGCGAACGCGGACTCGATCGACGCCTCCAAGACGCCCTGCACCGTGCGCTGGTCGCCGTGCCGCTGCCAGCCCATGAATTCGCGGCCATCATAGGCGAGGGTCAACCGATAGTTCTGCATATCCCCATTCGACGGGTCGGGTCCGTTCGCGGTCATTCTGAGAGGGTAGTCAACTGAACGGGGTGGCAAGCCCAAAGCACCGGTACCAGCCGTTGGGTTAGGGATTTCGCTCGACCCTCAAGCGTGTGCGCCCCTAATATCCGTACTGCTTGAATTCGCTTAATTTTCTCGCCCTCCCCTTTCATTTCAACATCGTATGCTACTCGGCTCGTGAGGTCATTTTCAGACTCGGATATGGTCGCGCGATCCAGCAAGATCGCGTGCCCATGCAGGCCCTACTTCACTTCCTGGCACTCGTTATTCGTTGTGCGCCTGTCCTGACCCGGAACCAGGATGAGCAGGTCGTTGTCGAATGGGCCCTCCGCCAGCAACTCGCCACATACAGCCAGAAACAAGTAGGACCCAGGACCACGCTGCCCGGCCACGTCGCCTAATCCGAGACTACGTCCGCTAGTACTAACGCGGACCGGGTCCACACGAGCATCCATGATTCGCCAAAGGGCCCGACCTAGAGGCGCGACGGAGCCGGCTGGGGAATCGGGGGTCGAATGCTCCGTCTGGCCAGCAAGAGCAGACCCAAAATTCCAACCTGAAGCAGGCTCATCGCCGACGGCTCGGGAACTTTATTGAGGACCGAATTTTCCGCTCCCGGTGTCCCGCCCACCGCCAGGCTTGCCGCCCAGCGACTGGCGTCCGTCTCCGCAACCGACGGGTCAATGCGCTCCAAGGAAGTCCCGCCTCCGTCTGCTGTGGACGGCCAGTCGCCCCAATCGAAATAGGTGACCGAGTCCCTCACGACCAGCGGAGCGAATACCACGCCCGGGGTATCCGGGCGACGCAAGTTGATGGTATCCGAGTAGTCGTTGAGGCTGCCCGTATAGGGCCCATGGATCGGTGTTGAAGCCGGCACTCCGTAGATGCTCGTAAATTTGGCCAACTTCAAGGGCTCGATGACCGGATCAAAGCCGACGATCAACAAGAATCCCTCGGCTGGAACAAACGCGCTGACGGGAAACTCAAAGTCCACGCCCCCAGTCAGCCACCAGGGAAAAATACCGTTCACCCCCCAATCTTCCATGAGAGGAACATCCACGAGGCTGTCGTTGTGCAGCTCGATGTACTCGAGGTCCGGATTTACCAGAGGCAGGGGAGCCGGTTCTACTCCGTTGTACATGACTTCGTTTATCACAATTGGACCCAAGTCGGGCTCGCTGTTTGCAACCCCACGCGTCGAAGAGGCCATTCGGAAAAAAGAGCCACTCCCATTGGGGAATCGGCCCAACGTAACGCCATTTTCCACGGGGCCAAATTTGACCGAACCGCGCCCCCCCGTCATGCCCCCCGCACCATTTCCCTGGGAGAGATACACCGACTCGCCCATCTCGCCATTTAGCGAAAACGGCAGATTGGCCTCGAGGAAGACGAGGTATCCGTTGCCCGGAATTGTCGTTCCAATGGGAATCTGGAACTGCGTGAGATTCACCGAACCATCACTCAGGAACCATCCGCTGATATCAATCGCCGTCCCCGTCGTATTGAAGAGCTCGATCCAGTCCTGATCCGGAGGATCAGTATGGGAATTGATTTCGTTGATGACTACTGACTCCAGAGGGAAATACGGCACCATCGCACGCAGCAGGCTGAAATCCTGGGCCATGGGTCCCTGCAAGTCGGTCCACTCGTTGGGCAGCCCGAAGCTGCTCGACCCTCCGTCGGTATACCAGATCGAGTTCGGAGTCGTTCCGGGAAACGGCGTATCTTCCAGCTTGAAAACCTCGGCGTTTCCAACCCCCGCCAAGGGAGAAATTCCTTCTCCGCTGGGGCCGTACACCACTCCTCCCAATGCGTTCAGCATCGTGAGTTGCGTTTTGTCGTTGGAGACCGCGAAATTGCTCGCTGTGATATATCGGCCGCTCGCTGAATCGGCCGCCCGAACATTGATCCACCACTCGCCAATTTCGGGTCGATACCGGCCCACGGTCGTCGGAAGATCTTCCGACACCGTAATTATCGTTCCCGACCGAAGGTTGGACCAAACCGGATCGGCGGTCAACGTAAGGGTATAGATTTCCTGTCCCGGGCCAGGAATCACCGGCTCGCCCGTTCGGTGGGAAATCACAATTTGCCAGCCACGCATGTCAAGGTGATCGGTGATGACAACCCACTCGAACCAATCGCCCCCGTTGCCTTCTCGCCGTCCCAGTCTCGCATCCGACTTCCCTGCTTCAAGAAAACCGAGATTATCAGGAACAGCGTTGTACTCATTGAGCACGACGTCGGCAGAGTAGCCAGCTCCGGGCAACAAGCAGGCCAATGCGAACATGAGGGTTGTCGAAACTCTAATCACAATTTTTCTCCAAGTAGGCTCAAGACAATTCGAGCTCTACGAGAAAGGTTGACTATTCATATTCGGGAACCCTCATTCCCAGACGGCCAAAACTACTTTCCTGCGACCCCTACCATTCGGTGACCAAAACTCCGGTCGCCGATAAAAGAGTGCACCCTGCAGCCCCCGCCCGCGCCCGCGCTTTCAACACAGTCATTCGTGCCGAGTACACGGTATCGAGCAGCTTCGCGATCTCGCCCGGATCGGCCCTTCGCTCACGCCACCACCGCGCAGCAACTTGCTCAGATGCTTCGGCCATCGCCAGCAGGGCCCGCCAGTCCTCCGCCCTGCCCCGAAACACATTTATCTCCTCGATCGCCGTCTGCGCTTCACGCACTCGCTCATCCAGCACCCTCCGCTGATCGCTGACCTCCGCGCGAGCCAGCGCCTGGTAGCGCCTTCTTTTCGCCCCGGCCTCCCGGCCGAACGGAATTTCGAACGCAACCCGAGCTGCGTACTGACGATCCTCTCCGGCATCGGGGATCGGCTCAAAGCCAAAATCCACGAACCGAACCGAAGGCAGACGTTTCACAGACTCGCCCCTCGCCATCGCCTCGTAGTATTGTTGCTTGGCTCGATGAGCCTCGATTTCGGGCTGGTGATTTTTCAATCTCTCTCTGAGATTCCCGATATCGTCATCTAGAGGAGTCAGTCCTCCCTCAAGGGAAGGGAGAACATTCAAGGCGCGCTTCAGCCCATAGAGGCTCAATGGATATTGGGTCTCAGAGATCTCCCTGCGCGAGAGCCTGACGTTCGTCTCCAGCTTGA
The DNA here is from genome assembly GCA_012959665.1 of Myxococcales bacterium. Classification (GTDB taxonomy): domain Bacteria; phylum Myxococcota_A; class UBA9160; order UBA9160; family UBA4427; genus JAZXM01. Next base: position 4,040 of record DUCT01000240.1, read on the forward strand.
AACGGCTCCACTGGACTTCATCGACCGAACCAGCTCTTCGAAGATCCTCATTCCAGTCAATCAACGCTCGATGCTGCTTTTCAAACTCGGAAAAAATCTCTCGATTTTCCACTTCGGCTTCGTGTTGCAGCGATGGCAAACAGAACTCTACCCGGCTCTTCAGCATTGCCTCGGAGAGTTCAGCCAGAGCAACCCGTGAATTCGCTCGCCGAGCCTCCTGCAATGCAGAAATCGCAAGCGGGTTTCCGATGGGCAAGCGAACAAGGGCGTCCATCTTTGTATCCTCGGCGGTTACCGCCGCCGCTCGCAACTCCACGCTATCCAGAAGAACTTTCTCGTCCTCCCGGGCAACAGCCGCCTCCAGTTCCGACCGCGCTGCCTGGACCCTTGCGCTGTTGGTCAGTCCGGCCTCGGTGATCCTAGCCTCTACTTCTGCTTGCCGATCGGCGAAATCCGAAGGTGGGGAACTCACGCATCCCGCAGTCCACATTGTCAAGGCCCAGAGACTGAGCAAGCCGACCGAAACGAGCGGCACGCGCTTTTCGGTCATTGGCATCAGCTCACGCTGCTCTTTATGAAATCAAGCGTCACGATCTGACCATTTCCGAGCAGACATGAAGAGGGCACCGACACATGAATTGGCATGCCATGAATTTTGCTGCCCAGAAAGTTCCGCAGTTGAGCCGGAGCCTCTGTCACGGCCGCCCCTCTTCGGCGGACCATGCCAATATTGCTGCATTCTGGACCTGTAGCCCCGACGATACGAACCAAGGCACCCGTCGCAATGGCTTCAGGATCCGTGGTGGGTGCAACAAAGGCAACAATTTCCTGGGCAAACTCGGGCATAATCGACGCGACAGAATCACCCTCCGCGACGGAAGACCCAACCCTTGTCACCTCTTTCACGATTCCATCAAAATTGCTTTTGATGAGCAATGAGTCCCGATCACTCAGAAGCATGTCCCGACGGGTTCTAAGGCTTTCGATCTGCTTCGCGTAAAAATCGGAAGTGGGATTTTCTAGTGACGGACGATTGGGCCGCAAGCGCAACCCGGGCGCGACCCACCGTTCTTCTTTGACAAGCAGCTGAGCCTGGGCAAGTTTCGACTCGTTGATGAGCTGTTCCATCTGGGCATCCAGACGCCCAATTTTCTGGTCAATGAAATGGGGTGAGAGTTCCACGAGGGGCGTCCCGATTGCGACACGATCGCCCTGCTTGACAAAAACATCTGTCGCGAACGACGCGACCAGGGCTGGATGATGGACAATTTCCCCGATGGCCACGGCCTCGACCCGGATGACCGAGTTCGAGACGGACACAAGATTAACCAATAGAAAAACACTCAACGAGAATACGCAAATTCCGAGCGGACGAACTCCAACAGAATCGAAGATTCGATCAGTGCTTCGAATAAATTTCATTGTGATTCTTCTTACATCCGGCATCATGCGACCCTTTTTTTAACAACAAGTTCAGAACGCTCGGGCACCCTCTTTTTCCAGCCGGCCTTCAGTACTCTGCGGACGAGTCCTGCAGCATCAAGCGAGTATCATGGGCCTGGAGCCTCTCACGCAGGGCGTTGAGTATCTTGGTTCGGTCGGATTTCCTGAAAAATTTAACTTGATAGACATGCTCGACGAACTGCCCACCCTCTAGTTGAACGCTGCTCAGAAGTGCATTTCTACGGCAATACTCATCGAGCACCCGGGCCATCTCGGGTTCAGTATCGGCGAGACAATTGACTTGAAAGCGCAACACTCCATCAAAACGTGTCCGCGATCCGAACGGTCCGGCTGCGAGGTACATGGCGACAGCGCTAAACAATCCGCCGCCAAGAACTGCGACTTCCCAGGCCCCTACACCGGAAGCTACACCTAGGCACGCGGAGCCCATGACGAAGACGAGATCTCGAGAGGTTTTCAAGTCGGTCCTGAAACGAATCATCGAGAGAACACCGAAGAGTCCGAGCCCCGCAAAGAGCGAATAGCTCATTGAAAGCACAAGGATTGCGGCGCAAATAGTAACGAGCACGAGGGTATGGCTGAACCCTCTGGAGTAACTCAGTCCCACGTATGTGCGCTCGTAGGTCCATGCCAGGATCTGGCCGAAAACAAAGGCCCCAATCAGCGAAGAGAGCGGGCCTATCGACCCAGAATCTGTGGCTAGCGTTTGGAATTGGTCCATCAAGGAATTCATTGCTTCTCCATAGCTTTCAGAGACCGGCGACCCAGGAAATTCCCCAAGCCGTAGTTTTGTTGACAAAGTGCTACACCGATCGAGTATTTCGAAAAGCTCGAAAGCGCGAGTTGGTGCCTTTGGATGAGATCAACCATCCAGAGGGGGGGGGTAGTCTCACACTTGAGTTCAAGGACGACAGGAGTATCGCTGCGTTGTGTGGCCCAATAATCGTTGAAGTTGTTCCAGGCACCTTTTTTTGGGGTAAGCATCCAGTCGCGCGCCACTTGAACTCTGATTTTTCGGTCAAAGGTCACGCGGGCATAACGATCGACGGTGCTCTCGAAAGCCTCCCGATCGTATTGGACCGTAAGCGCCGGCTCGGCGCCCGATTTCCCGGCGACCAGTGCAAAATCGGACAGGACCGATAGGGAGTCCACTCCGCCCGGCCCACCAATGACGGGAAGCCCCCGGGCAGCGTTTTCGGTCTGTTGCCGATCGATAGCGACTCGAGTCTTGTAGATGATTGAGGAGGCGCGACGCTTGATCTCCAGTGAGGCCAGGGATGTTGGGGAGTAAGTGCGAATCCTCAGCTTGATGCGATTTGGATCGCCGCGCTCCTTGGCTTTATGGAAGGCCATTCCTGGGCTGTCGAGGTAACAGGAAGAAATCGGATACCCGTAGTCGGCGTTTGAATGGGACCGGTTTTGAGCGTTGTACCTATCGGGCTTGCAATATTTCTGAATGTCACGCCGGATAAAATTTGCTTCCTGCTCATTGACGAGATACTTCAGCTCAAGCCTTTCAAATTTTGTCTGATAGTTCGGCACTATTTTCCTCGCTGGGATGGGACGTTTGGCCTAAATGAGTCGAGAATCAAATTTCTTTGGGCCCGAACAGGAAATAGCCACCGGTCAGCTGAGGGCTGACGTTCCGGTATATCCAGTTTTCCTACGAATCCAGTCGTGTTTGGGTGATGCACATACTATGGTGGCAACGGGTCCATCATACACACGAGCTATTAAGACAATCTGAAGTTGCGCACGGGCTTGGCCCGCTGGTCCTCAGCGAATACGCAAAGGTTGACGCATATGGCGGGGGGAAATCGCGATCTCTCCCCGCCGCATTATCTCGATGAGCGGTGGACCGAGAAATCTCGCCTTTCCCAAATTCCTCGTAATCATGGGAAGGGCGAGAATCATTTGCCACCGAACGGCAGATCCCCAGCCCCTCGGCTTCACCGCTGGAGGACAAGGCTCGCGAGAAACTTCCTCTAACCGTTCAGAGGATTTGTGAGGATTCTTTGAAGAAAGGGGGAGGAGACGCGACACGCAAAAAATACGCATGCCCGGGCCAACTACGAGTGAACACGGAGTGCATGGCAGCCGCGTGCAGCCCGCAAGATCAAATTTCAGCAGCCATCTTAACGCCGGGGACGTGCATGCTGATCCCATTGTTGGATCCGCCCAGCGTCCGGGTACTGGGAGGACTCACTTTCGCTTCCCCAGCGGTTCGGCCAGCGGTTTGCGTAGGCGACAACGGAAAAAGACACCAGCGAGACAGCGACTCCACCGAGACCAATCGATTCACCAAAAAATTGAATAATCAGACTCACTGGGTTCTGCTTCCAGCACTGGCCTGAGCATGTACAGCCGACGAGCCCTGCATCATGTGGTCGATGGCGAGAACCATGAGCGGCGAGGCAGTGGACTCGCGCTCACTCCAACCCTCGGGGGGACCGTCGGGAAATCGAATTCGGTTCACCAGGTCCTCAGCAACGACGAGAAAAATCTCGTTCTCGCATCCTTCATCGGATGCGTCGGACCAATTTTCGTGTTGGCAGGCCAGGGTTTCCAGCGTGACCGACCCTGCCGCATGGAGACCCCGTAGTGCGTTGAGGCAGTCGCCGCAGACCACAGCATCGTGATCGGGTAGGGAGAACTGTCCGAGCGGAAGCCCGTATCGGCGGTAGGCCCCAAAGGGCTTGGCACCGCAATACGCGCATTCCGTATCCGAATCCCGCCCCGCTCCCAACGTCTGAATCCTCACTTCGTTCGCCTCCCACTCATCCCGAGTGTTGAATGCTGATTACCAGAAATGCTGCTTACCAGAGCAACCGTGTGGCAATCTATATGCATTCGGCATGCCAACCTTCTAGGGGGGCTTTCGGGGCCGTTCGCTGGAATCCGGGCGGGCTTCCCCTCGATATGCACCATCGATCCGATCGACCCGGTCGATATCGACCGTTTTGGCCGGGGGACGGTCGCTTTCTGAATCGGACTCGCGAACGCTGAGGAGCGCCCCGGACTCAGGCGTGGTCGCGAACCAAGTGGAAAGGGCGCTCGGCCCGGAGTTCATCAACCACTTTTCCGTCTCTCAGCACCCAGGGGCGATTGTCGTAAACCTCGCCGGTCACCTCATTGTGCTGATCGCCCCGACAATACTGAATCACCCAGGATCTGCGCTGGCGATCCTGGGTCCGGTTTCCCAGGGTCTGATGGACGAGCAGGGAGGAGAAAATGAGCAGTTCTCCCGGCCCGACATCCAGATCGACCGCTGCCTTCGTGTCCAGCCCAACAGGGGGAATCACTGCATGCACCCCCTCCCACCTGTGTTCCCGGTGCCCGGCGGTGTGGGATCCAGGGATCACCTGAAGGCCACCGTTGGACCGCTCTGACGCGTCCAGGGCGAGCCAACACGTCAGGAACTCCTGGGTGCGTCCCTGCTGATAACCGTTGTCTTGGTGCCAGGCAATGGGGCTCCCCGCCCCAGGCGATTTATTGATTCCCTGATCCCACCAGAAGCGGACCTCTTCACCGAGAATCTTCTGGGCGATAGCGACCAAGCGCGGATGCAAAATAAATTGACTCAATTCGGGGCTGCGAAAGTTCAGCATCGCCCGGTAGGGGAAAACGCCCTGCTCCTCATTGCCCAGGACCTGCTCCTCCTTCCGAACAAGCCTGTCGTACTCCCGGGCAATGGTGGCGAGTTCCTCTTCGTCAAAGAGGGCTCCCAGCCTCAGATAGCCCTGCCTTCGAAAGTCCTCGATCTGTTCATCACGCAGTTCCATGGGGCTATCCTGGGCTCCTCGCGGGCATCTGGACGCTCGAAGATGCGAAATCGACGGTAGCCGATTCCCTGGCCCCAGGCGGGGGGCCGGAGCTAAGCTCGCCCCATGAATCCCCTCATCTACGCCGTATGCATCGTTCTGGTCCTGGCCGTCGGCCTCGTCTACGCCTATTTCGCGGTCTAATCGCCGGATTCGCTCCCCAGTCTGAGCAACGGCTCTTGGCTCGGGGCTCCTGACCAGAGGCTCATTGCTAGAGGCTCCTTGTTAGAGGTTCCTTGTTAGAGGTTCCTGACTAGAGGCCCCTTGGCCACCGGCTCCTAGCACCGGCTCCTAGCACCGGCTCATTGGGTGGGGGCGGAGCCTTCTCCGATTGAGGCCGGGCGCCCGGCGCAACTCTCGGTACTCTCCCCCCCCATGATTTCTGTCTCCGGCCTCGGAAAACACTACGGCGACCAAACGCTCTTTGAAGGCGCATCGGTCCAATTCAATGCGGGGGAGCGCTACGGAATCGTTGGAGCGAATGGATGCGGGAAGTCGACGCTGCTCAAGATCATCAGCCGCGAGGAATCCGCGAGCGAAGGCGAAGTCAGCATTCCCAAACGAGTCTCCCTGGGCATTCTGCGGCAGGATCACTTCGAGTACGAAGAGACGAGAATCCTCGACGTTGTCATGATGGGCAACAAGGCGCTGTGGCAAGCCATGACCGAAAAGGAGGCCATTCTCGCCGTCGCTGAAAAGAGTTTCGACGGCGAGCGCTATTCCGAACTTGAAGACATCATCATTCAGGGGGACGGTTACACCCTGGAGGCCCGCGCGGGAGAAATCCTCGAAGGGCTAGGTATAGAATCCGAGATTCATCAACAGGCGCTTTCCACTCTCTCGGGTGGATTCAAGTTGAGGGTCTTGCTGGCCCAGGTACTCGCATCGGATCCAGACGTTCTGCTCCTGGATGAACCTACGAACCATCTCGACATTCTCTCGATTCGCTGGCTCGAACGTTTTCTCGATCAGTTCCGTGGCGCGGCCTTGATGGTTTCCCACGACCACCGGTTTCTGGACAATGTGGCCACGGTCATCGTGGACATCGACTACTCCACTGCGAAAGCATATCCCGGAAACTATCAGGCATTTATCCGTTCCAAGGTCGAAGAGCGCGAGCGACGAGAAAAAGAAAACGAGAAGCGCGAGGCTCGGATCGCTGAACACAAGGCCTTCGCAGACCGCTTTCGCGCTAAGGCGAGCAAGGCCCGCCAA
>DUCT01000241.1 GCA_012959665.1 Myxococcales bacterium
CGCCGCTTCAGGAGGGAGCAGTTCAAAAAAGGAAATAGCGCTGGGCCAGGGGCAACTCCTCGGCGGGTTCACACGTGAGCAGTTCGCCATCGGCGCGCACCTCGTAGGTCTGGGGATCCACCTCCATCCGGGGCTGGGCATCGTTGTGGACCATGTCCCTCTTGCGGATGGCCCGGCAATCGCGCACCGCCACGGTTCGCTTGGCGAGGCCGATGGCTTCGCCCACCCCCTCGGCCTCGGCAGCGGCGGAAACGAAGGCCACCGACGTGGCCGATCGCGCGCCCCCGTACGCGGCGAACATATTCTGGTAGTGAACCGGCTGGGGAGTGGGAATCGACGCGTTGGGATCGCCCATGGGCGCCGCGGCGATCATTCCGCCCTTGATGATGAGGGCGGGCTTGGCGGCGAAGAACGCGGGCTTCCAGAGCACGATATCCGCGAGTTTCCCCACCTCGAGAGAACCCACCTCGTGGGCGATGCCGTGGGTGAGCGCCGGGTTGATGGTGTACTTGGCCACATAACGCCGGGCGCGGAAGTTGTCGTGGCGCGGGCCATCCTCGGCCAGGGCGCCCCGCTGCACCTTCATCTTGTGGGCGGTCTGCCAGGTGCGGGCGATGACCTCGCCCACCCTTCCCATGGCCTGGGAATCCGAGGCGATCATGCTGAACGCCCCCATGTCGTGGAGGATGTCCTCGGCCGCGATGGTCTCCCGCCGGATCCGCGACTCCGCGAAGGCCACGTCTTCCTGGATGTTCGGGTCGAGATGGTGACAAACCATGAGCATGTCCAGGTGCTCGTCGATGGTATTGACCGTGTAGGGGCGCGTGGGGTTGGTGGACGAGGGCAGGATATTGGCTTCGCCGCAGGCCTTGATGATATCCGGCGCGTGGCCCCCCCCCGCGCCCTCGGTGTGGTAGGCGTGGATCGCTCGCCCCTTGATGGCGGCAAGGGTGTCCTCCACGAAGCCCGACTCGTTGAGGGTGTCGGTATGGATCGCGACTTGGACGTCGTAGTCCTCGGCCACGTTGAGGCAGTTGTCGATGGCCGCCGGCGTGGTTCCCCAATCCTCGTGCAGCTTCAGCCCCATGGCGCCCGCCCGAAGCTGTTCTTCCAAGGCAGCCGGGAGGCTCGCGTTCCCCTTGCCAAGGAAACCGAGGTTCATGGGAAAGGCCTCGGCGGCCTGGAGCATGCGGTGGATGTTCCAGGGGCCGGGCGTGCACGTGGTGGCATTGGTGCCCGCCGCTGGCCCGGTGCCGCCACCCAGCATAGTGGTCACCCCGGACATCAGGGCGTGCTCGATCTGCTGGGGGCAGATGAAATGGATATGCGCGTCGAGGCCGCCCGCCGTGGCGATCAGGCCCTCGCCCGCGATGGCCTCGGTGCCGGGCCCGATCACGATGTCGACACCCGGCTGCACGTCGGGGTTGCCCGCCTTGCCGATGCCGCTGATGCGCCCCTCGCGAATGCCGATATCCGCCTTGATGACGCCCCAGTGATCGAGGATCAGCGCATTGGTGATGACCACGTCGGCAACCTCTGCCGAGAGGCGCTGGCTCTGGCCCATGCCGTCGCGAATCACCTTGCCGCCGCCGAACTTGACCTCCTCGCCAAAGACCGTGCGATCCTCCTCGACCTCGATCCACAACTCGGTGTCCGCCAGGCGCACCCGGTCGCCCACCGTGGGACCGTACATCTCGGCGTAGGCTTCTCGGTCCACCCTGCTCATGTGCCTTTTCCTCCCGAGTCGCCAAGCTCACCCATCACCTGGCCTCGAAACCCGTACACGATGCGCTCTCCGGCGAACTCCACCAACGCCACCCGGCGCGATTGCCCCGGCTCGAAGCGCACGGCCGTGCCCGCTGGAATATCGAGCCGACGCCCACGCGTCGCTTCGCGGTCGAAGGCCAAGGCCGGATTGGTCTCGAAGAAGTGATAGTGGGAACCCACCTGGATCGGGCGATCTCCCCCGTTGGCCACGTCCAGTTCGATCACCGAGCGGCCAGCGTTGATTTCGATCTCTCCGGGTTGGACTTCGATCTCTCCAGGAATCATGCGAGCGACCTCCCTAGTCGATGGGGTTGTGGATCGTGACGAGCTTCGTGCCGTCGGGGAAGGTCGCTTCGACCTGCACCTCGGGAATCATTTCGGCCACGCCCTCCATCACGTCTTCACGGCCGAGCACCGTGGTGCCGTAGCTCATCAGGTCGGAAACGCTGCGACCATCCCGGGCGCCCTCGAGAACCGCCGCGGAAATCAGCGCCACGGCCTCGGGATAGTTCAGTTTCAGGCCGCGATCGCGGCGCCGCTCGGCCACGAGCGCTGCCGTAAAGATCAGCAGTTTGTCCTTCTCACGCGGACTCAGGTCCATGGCTCACTCCCCCTCCGGGTTCCCTCGCCGGGCGCCGATCCGCTCGGACTCTATTCGGCTCGCCGCCGTCCTTGGCGCCCAAGCCGAGGCCCGATCAAGTAGCCCAGATTCTCGCCGCCGGCGTCGGTTCGCCCAGCAGGGTCTCGCGCAGGCCAGCGAAAAGGTCGAAAATCTGCCGGGTTTCCGGCGCCAGTGCGCGCAGGATCAGGAGTTCCCCCCGCCGGGTCGCCCCAGCCAGCCGGTGATCGTCCCGGGCGAACGCCGCCAACGCCTCCCGGGCAGCCGCCAGCACCGATTCCTTGCCCCCGGTGGAGACCAGGGTGCCCACCGCCGCGCATCCCGCCAGGCCCCAGCGACCTTCCAGGCTTTCGCCCCCACCGCGATACTCGCTGCGATCGACCCAGAGTGGCTTGCCTTCGCGCTCGATCTCGAAAGTCTGGCGGCAGAGGCCAGTCGAAAAGGGCGCCTGTGCGGCGGGCCGACCCAGGGCCGTAATCTCCCAGCCGAGGAAACGGCCGCCAGCTTCCAACTGGACCCGGGTCTCGATGCGCGACCGACTGCCGTCGAAGAGAATCGTCTCCTGGGGGGTCCACTCGAGAACGGCTTCCGGGGCCACCCGGAGGTGCACGCTCTGCACGGCTTCCGGTCCCGCGGTGCGATAGAACTTGGTGGCGCCGGGCGTCGTGATCAGCACGCGGCTGCCCGCCCCCGCACGCACGTCGATGGCCAGACGGTCACCCCCCACGACGCCCCCCGGCGGATGCAGGATCACCACCTGGCAAAAATCATCTCCCGCTCCCGGACACCGGGGGTAGAAGGGCTTCTGGACCCGCAGGGGCCCGCGATGCCAGCGCCGGTGGAGGCGGGTTCGGCCATCGCGCAGCTCGAAGCCGAGCTCGAGCTGTGCCCGCCATCCCACCTCCGCCGAGCGCGACGGGATGACGATGCGCGACGGACACGGCGCCGGAGCCCCACTTTCCGCAGTTCCCGCAGTTCCCGCAGTTCCCGCTTCCTCCACCCCGGTCCTCTCTTCGGCGCCGGCGATCGGCGAAAGCCAATCGATAACCGAGCCAATCGATAACCCAATCAAGAGCGGAATTCCCCTAGCCCGTGCAGGGGACTGGAGACGCATCCTCGGCGGACCACCGATGGCTATGCTGGCCCGGGGTTTCGGGTGTGGGGTCGCCCCACCCGTTGACACAATTATTGCAACACTGTATCAATTTTAGACCGTGTCCCCAGAACTCGCCGACGAGGAACAACGAACGACCGGGCGCCGAGAGCGGAATGTCGAGGCGCGGCGCCAGCAGATCCTTCAGGCCGCGCGCGCCCTGCTCAGTCGTGGCGGGCTGGGGGCGCTCTCGATGCGCAAGCTCGCCGACGAGGCATCGCTCAGCGTCAATACCCTCTACAACCTCTGGGGTACACGCGAGGAGATCCTGCGGGCGCTCACCCTCGACGCCCGGGATCGGATGGAGGCATCGCTTCCGAAAGACGAATCGCCGGATGATCCGATCGAATACTGTCGGTCCCTCACCCGGGCCAGCGTTCGGGAGACGTGTCGCCAGCACGAACTCTTCCGGCCAATGATGCTCGCCTGGCTTGAAGGCGAGATTGCTGGGCATCCGTCGCCAATCGAGCCGATGGCCCACGCGATCCTGATGCTCTCGGATGTCATCCGAGAGGCGCGCACACGCGGCTTCCTGGAGACCACTCTGAATCCCGAGCAGGTGGCCTGGCAGATCCACCACGGTGCCCAGTTCGCGTCGATCCAATGGGCGCTCGGCCGGATCGACAACGCCCATTTTGAGGCGCGCGCGCTCTATGGCCTGAATCTGGCCTTTCTCGGCCTCGTTCCCGAAGAGCGTCGGCCGGAGATCCAGTCCAAGCTAAAAGCGCTCGAGCCCAAGCTGCGAATGCCGCTGATATCCGAAGAAGGGACTTTGTGACTCGCCTCCGGAATGAACTCGTTGCGTGTGCCTCGCCTTGCCCCAGCGATTCGCCCAGCCGTTGCGGTCTGGAGCTGAAGGCGATCGCACAGCCCTATCGCTTCTTTCTCTTGAAGCGCGTGCAAGAGGCGGTGGCCGCCCGGGATGATTGGGCGAGAGAATGTGTCGATGACCTTCTCGCGCGTTGCAATCGGGCAGACGTGCTGATGGCCAGGCTTGATCGGAAGATCGGCTGGGCTGACAATCGAAAGGTCTGTCTATGAGTTTGCAAACGATCGGAGACCAGTCCGTGGGCTACAGGAGAATTCTACTTTGACGAGCATATTGACTCTATTGCTGGCAGGGGCCGTGATCGCTTTGATCACGGCGGCGGTCTGGCAGCACTTTCGGTATCTGCGGGTCCGGCGTGAGCGTCTGGAGGACCGACAGCCTCTCCTCTATGGCGGGGCCACTTTTCACACGGTGACATTTCTCAAGGTCGAGGCCGCCGAGGGGCGCGAAGGCGAACTGGCAACCCTTCGCGCGCTGCGGGGCGCGATCGAGTCAGCCGGCGGCGGAAGGGTGATCTACGCCGGCCTGGTTGGCGTGACCATGGCGGAATCCGAGCAGCTCGCCAACGATTGGAGCGCGGTGCTGCTGACCCAGTATCCGTCTAAAGACGCCTTCGAGCGGCGGCACGAAAGCGCCGAAGTCAGGCAAGTCCTGGGCGGCTGCGAGCGCAGCTATGTGCACGGGTTCCGGCGCCCTGCGCTCCTCAACGGGATGCTCCCCATCGGGCTCGGGGTGATGCGCCTTCTCGATATTGCCCTTCGCCGGGAGCCGATCCTGCCCTTCCAGCCTTTGGCCGCCGAGGACGCACTGCCCCAGATTCAGCTGAAGCGCGAGGAGATCCTGCAACTGGACGATTACAGGAATATCCGTGATGACGCGATCGTGGTCGTCAACCTGATCCAACCGGGTACGGCAGAACAACGTGGGGCCGATCGCTCCTACACCCGAGAGATGATGCGCGGCATGGCAGAGGGCGGATACGGCCCGGTACATATGGGACGTGCGATCCAGGTCGAGGGCGAGCACCGTTTCGAGCAATTCGTGGCCGTCTACTACCCGGGCATCGATCACATGCACGCGATGATCGGCAGTGCGTTCATGAACCGCATTGGTCCGGGCAAGCAACTCGGCGATACACTGGCGGTCGCAACGATTCCGGTGCTCTCCAAGCTCGGTGGAGCGGAACAATGAGCGGCGATCCCTTCGCGTCCTTTCCACCGCGGCGCCCCGTGGCTCTCATCGACCTCGTCGAGACAAAGGCCCCCGAGGCGAATCGCGCGTTCGCTACAAAGGTCAGCCAGTTCGCCGAGGAGGCCGGTGGCCACAGGGTGCTCGCAAACGAAGCGATCGTCCCGATGATCGTCCCCGATCAGAGAGCCTCGGAACCCGATCATGCAACCGGACTGCTCGTCGTCAGCCAGTACCCCACCCCCCAGGCCGGTCGCATCGCTCTCGCCAAGCGGAAGGAATGGGGGCCCGAGTTCTCCATCGATCCGATTCGAACCTATACGGCCCGGCCAGCGACAGGAATCGAGTCACTCGTGGAACGAACTCTGCCTGCCGCACTGGGCCTGCTGGGACGCACACCGACACCCATCATCGAGGACGCGAATATCGAGGACGCGCAGCAACTCGAATCGCTCATCGACGCCGCAGACGTCCTGGGCGACAACCCGGAATCCGGCATCTACGAAGGACGCTGGACCGAACTGGTGGAGCGCGCGGGCAACCGACCGATCTGGATGCTGAACTTTCTCGAGTTCGCAGAGACAGCCGTCTACGGGGAAGATGTGCAAGGCAGCCCTTCCCCCGGGCCGGTCTCTGGCGCCCGTGCATACCAACGCTACGGGCGTGGAATGATCGGTTCACTCGGTGCGGTGGGTGGACGGATCGGATGGTCGAGCCGTGGGGTTGGCTCACTATCGGGAACCGATGATGGCAAGTGGCATCAAATCGCGATCGCGGTCTATCCGTCGCCCGTCGCGATGATGACAATGCTGGCCCTGCCAAAGTACCGGGCTGCCCACGTGCATCGAGAGGCAGGGCTGGCTCGCACGCGCCTGCTTGCCACGCAGCCCATGGAGGAATTATGCCCGTAATCCAAGAAGTCAGCCTCGGAAAAATCATCCTCATCGTCGTTCTGGGCGCCCTGCTCGCCTTGCCGTGCCTCATCTGGCTTAGTGCCCGGATGACCCTCGATCGGTCCCTCGCACACACGCGCGCGTCCGAAGCGCTGCCTTCTCCGGGTCCGGGGACGAGCACCGGTCTCGTCCAGATCGAGGCCGGTGGGTTTTCGTTCCGCGCCCGGGTGGCAGGTCTCGGCGGGGACGGGCCGGCCCTGATCCTGCTCCACGGATTTCCTGAGAGCTCCATCATGTGGACGCCGTTGCTCGAGCGTGCTGCGGCGGCTGGCTTCCGGGTAGTGGCCTTTGATCAGCGTGGCTACAGCCCGGGTGCGCGCCCGGTCGGCGCCGAGCACTACGCGATCGACGTGCTCGTCGACGACGTGTTCGCGGTCGCGGACGCGGTGGGCTTCGACGGCTTCCATCTAATCGGCCACGACTGGGGTTCGATAGTCGGCTGGGCCGCGACCTCGCGAGACACGACGCGGGTCCTGTCCTGGGCGTCCCTGGCTATTCCGCATCCCGGCGCGATCCCAGACCCCGATGCGCCGCCGTCGACGCCGACCTACGTCAAAGTGTTTCGCCGACCCGGGGTCGCCGAGGCGCTGCTTGGAGCCGGCGGCCGTTGGTTCATGAAGCGCGCCATGTACTCGACGATGGCACGTCGCTGAGTACGACGCTCTCTACGCGGAGCCCGGCGCGCTCACAGCGACCCTCAACTGGTATCGCGCGTTCGACCCTTCGAGCGGTGCACCCGGCAACGTCGGGCCCGTCGAACAGCCCGTCCTCTACATCTACGGTCGAAACGACATCGGGGCATTCGTGAATGAAGACGTGCAGTCACGCATGCCGGCCTTCGTCGAGGGGCCCTTCGAGACCGTCGGCCTGGACGCCGGACATTGGCTGATTCAGGACGAGGAAGAGATCGTGCTCGACTACGTGATGAAGCACCTGGAGCGAAATCGCTAGGCGTTGGCCGCGGCCAACGCTCTCATCAGAGCGGCATCGGGGTTGATGCCGCCAAGTCCATGTTGTAAAGAAGACGCCATGGCAAGTACGACACGCGGTGCGCAGCCGAGAGGCGTCCGAGATGAAAGTGAATGCGACGCCATCGTCATCGGGGCGGGTTTCGGGGGACTCTATGCGCTCCACCACCTGCGAGACAAGATGGGCCTCTCCGTGCGCGCCTTCGATGGGGCGGGCGGCGTCGGTGGCACCTGGTGGTATAACCGTTACCCGGGCGCCCGAGTCGACGCACCGAGCAGCCCCTTCTACGCCTACACGTTCTCGAAGGAACTGGTGAACGAGTGGGAGTGGACGGAGACCCAGACTTCCCAGGCCGCGGTCCTCGCCTACCTCGAACACTTCGCCGATCGCTTCGACCTGCGGCGCGACATCCAGTTCGATACCTGGATCTCGGATGCGCGCTACGACGAAAACACCCAGCGATGGACGATCGAAACCGACACCGGCGACCGGGTCACCGCTCAATTCCTGATCTGCGCGGTGGGCGCGCTGTTCGTCGCGCACAAGCCCGACTACCCGGGCATCAATGACTTTGCGGGGGAGTGTCATCACACGGGTCGTTGGCCCCACGTGCCGGTGTCGTTCTCGGGCAAGCGCGTGGGTGTGATTGGCACGGGGTCTTCGGGCATTCAGTCCATTCCCGAAATCGCGAAGGAGGCCGAGCACGTCACCGTGTTCCAGCGCACGCCCCAATACGCGCTTCCCGCGCGCAACCGGCCCATCACCACTGATGAGCTTTCCCAGTACCGCGAAAATTGGGATTCGCTTCGCGCAACCATGTGTGCGCGAGGCGGCTGGCCTTTCAAGACGAGCAGGCGAAGGGCCTCGGAAGACTCACCCGCACAACGCCGCGCGCGGTACGAGGAACTCTGGGAGCAGGGAGGCATTCATCTCGCCATCAATAGCTATATCGGTGTCCTGGTCGACAAGGATCTCAACCACGAGGTCTCCGAGTTTGTCCGCGACAAGATCCGCGAGACCATTCGCAATCCCGAGACCGCCCGAAAACTGATGCCCGACTACTATTTCGGGACCAAGCGACTCATCCTCGACAACGGCTACTTCGAAACCTACAACCGCGAGAACGTGGCCCTGATTGACTTACGTGAAGATCCCATCGAGGCGTTCACGCCATCGAGCGTTCGAACCCGAGAAGGCGAGCACAAAATCGACCTACTGGTGCTCGCGACAGGCTTCGACGCCGTGAGCGGCTCGATGCTGAAGCTCAACCCCAAAGGACGCGGCGGCATGAGCCTCGTGGAGAAGTGGGATGAGCGCTTCGACACCTACCTGGGCACGACGATCGTGGGCTTTCCGAACCTGTTCATGATTCACGGCCCGGGCTCACCCGGTGTTTTCTTCACCATGCCCCTGGGCGCTGAACGACAGATGGAGTGGATCGGGAACTGTATTCGACACCTTCACGAAAACGGCTTGGGTGCGATCGAATCGACCCCGGAGGCCGAGACGCTTTGGGACAAGGAGATCAAGCAAATCGCCGACCACACCCTGTACCCCCACACCGATTCCTGGTATATGGGCGCCAACATCCCCGGCAAGCCGCGCCAGTTCGTCGGGCATCTGCGCGGCTCGCAGTACTTCGAGCGACTTGCCGAAGTGGCGGAGGCGGGATACGAGGGCTTCGCATTCGAGGAAGTGCGCTAGAGGCCCACTTTCCGAACAGTAGAGGGGTCTGCTCCGACCCTGGGAACGATCTCTTCGGCGGAATAAGTCCCGCTTCGCGAACCTTCCCGAAGCAAGGGCCCGTCACCGGCATGGGGCACGGTCCTGGATTAGCGTGAGTTCCCATGCCGTCGGGTGAAAACTTCATGTCTCTGAGAGGCTTCGGCCTGCGCCTCGCCCTGGTCCTGGTCAGCGTCAGCATCGCGGCCTGCGTCGGCGAGATCGTGGTGAGAGCGCTGGGCGAAACGCCCTGGCGCTACGGACCCATCGGCGAGCCCGATGATCCACTGCATGAGCCGGATGACTCCCTGGGATGGCGCAACAAGGCCGGCGTCTACGAGTGGACTCGATCCAGGGAATCCATCCGGATGACGTTCTGGCCGGACGGGCTTCGAAGCACCGCACCCGAACGAATTGAGCAGTCCGATCGCATCGTCGTCGTGGGAGGCTCGGTGACCCAGGGGTGGGCGGTCTCCGACGAGAGTACCTGGCCGTGGCGGCTGCAGGTTGCTTTTCCAGAGTTCGAGTTTCTGAACTTCGGCACCGCGGGCTACGGGACCTACCAGTCCCTGCTGGCCCTCGAACGCTCCCTTTCGAGTGGCCAGCCCGACCCGCGTGTGGTCATTTACGGGTTGATCCACAAACACAAGCCGCGAAACGTCGCCGCTCCGGGTTGGCTTCGAGGGATGACGCGAGCCTCGGACCTCGACGTCGTCGCGATTCCCTACGCGACTCTCGATTCGGAAGGTCACCTCGAAAGACACCCTCCGAAGGTGCATCCGCATTGGCCGCTGAAGCGTTTCTCCGCTCTCGTCGCGTTTTTGGAGAGTCGATACGTCGACTGGTCAGGTCGCCACCGTCTGGCACAAGCCTCCGAGGTGACGCGGTCGCTGCTGATCGAGATGCAGCGGGTGTCGAACGCCCACGGGGCCGAGTTTCTCGTCGCCATCCTGATCGACCAGCCGAATCACGCCCAGGGAACCTACGGAAAGTTTCTACGCGAGCACGGCATCGCCGTCGCCCAATGCGTTCCACCTGGCATCAATTCGAAGAAGCTGAAGGTTCCCGTATACGGCCACCCGAATGCGATCGCGAACCAATTCTGGGCAACCTGCATCGGGGATCGACTGGCAAAGATGACGGCGCGGGGTCGAGACGCCGACTAGCGGATCAGTCGGGCGTCCTTGTCGGCGTCATTGCGGTTTCCGACAACTTGGCGATTCGCTACGCCGGCGAATATGCGCAA
>DUCT01000242.1:0-9929 GCA_012959665.1 Myxococcales bacterium
GGTCCCCGAACCCGGCACGTTCTTGTTGCTGGCAAGCGGGCTGGCCGTGCTGGGAATGCGACGAAGGCGAAACGCCTAGGACACCTCTCGCATCGTTCGCTTAGTTCCGGTAGCGCTTGTCTCCGGGCACCGCTTGTTTCCGGGCAGCGTTTATTTCCGGGCAGCGCTTGTTTCCGGGCACCGCTTGTTTCCGGGCACCGCTTAGCCCCCGGCAACTGGGGGAAAGATGTCGATGCTCTGATCGGACTCCAGGGGGGTTTCCAGTCCCTGTAGCCAGCGCACGTTGCGGCCCCCGACAAAGATGTTGACCCGGCGCGACAAGTGTCCGTCCCGGTCCATCAGGTGTTCGCCAAGGTCGGGCCAACGCGCCGCCAGCGCGTCCACCAGGTCGGCCACCCGGGCGCCGGCGGCAAGAGGCAACTCGACCTTGCGTTGGCCGACGATGGGCTCGAGAGTCGCGTAAAACGAAACCCGCACGGATCAGACGATGCCCAGAGCCTGGAGTTTCGCCTGGGGAACGACCCCCTCTTCCCACTCACGAACCGCGTAGTACTCCTTGAGCATGTCAGCGAGTTCGGACACATGCCCCTTGGAGCCGGCCTCGGTGGAGGGTTCCTCGGTATACCGGGCGGGCAACGTATCCGACCCCTTGCCCATCCCCGCTTGGTTGTTGAAGTAGCGCTCGAGGTTGTAGATCCGCTCACCCGTGAGCATCACCTCCTCGGGCCCAAAAGTAATTCCCATCGCGGTGGCGTACTGGGCAGCGTATTCCTCGGCCCCCTCGGCGAACGCGCTGAATTTACACAGGTCAAGACTGTCCGAGAACGCGTGGAGATCCTGGAACGTCTTCACGAGTTCGCCCTTGCCCTCCCAGGCCAAGGGGTCGGTTTCAATGGGAACAACCCCGAGTTCGGCCGCCGCCACGTAAGCTCGCAGATGGCAGGCGCCCCGGTTGCTCGTCGCGTAGCCAAGCCCCATCCCCTTGAGGCCCCGGGGATCGTAGGCCGCCACGGCCTGCCCCTTGACCGCCATGGCGATCTCCGGATGGCCAATCGCTTCCGCCGCCCGGGCCGGTCCCTCGGCGAGGGCGTCACCCGTGCCCTCGCGCACCGCGATGGCCTCGGTGAGAGCCACCATGGCCAATTCGTCCCCCCAGGCCAGACCCTGGCCCTCAGGGACCCAGCCCCTTTCGGTGGCCTCCATCCACATGGAGAACGCATTGCCGAGCTCAATGGGGTCCATGCCCAGGTCGTTGCATTGATCGATGATCTTCGCGACCGAGGCCACATTCGCGTTGTCGCAGTTCGAACCCAGGCTCCAAGCCGGCTCGTACTCAACGCTCTCCATCTTCAGCCCCGCCCAGGGCCCATCCTTGATCTCGACTTCCTTCTTGCACGCCACCGGGCAGGCGTGGCAAGTGGGGTTTCCTACCAGAAGATTCTGCTCGACATACTCGCCACTGATCAGTTCGGCCTTGTCACCGAAGGCCGTCAGCTGGCTGTTGCGGGTCCCCAGGGCCCCGATGGTATTCGTGACATTCATCAAAACGTTGGTGCCGTAGACCGAAAGGCCGCCCTTCTTGGGACTCGTGATATTGGCCTCGTCCCGAATCGTGTCCAGTGCCTGACGACGAACCGTCTTCCATGCATCGGAATCCGGCACATCGCTCTTGCGCTGCTTGGCTCGAATCACAATGGCCTTGAGGTTTTTGGAGCCCGCCACGGCACCCGTGCCGCCACGACCAAATGCCCGGTCGTCCTCGTTGACCTGGGCGGCGAAGCGCACACAATTTTCACCCGCCGGCCCAATGGCGTTCACCGACAGGTTCTTCGCCCCATAGCGCTCCTGGAAAAAACGCACCGTGGCGTGAATGCCCTGGCCCCACACCTCGGACGCATCACGCAGGGATATCTCACCGTCCTCGATGAACGCGTAGACGGGCGCCTCCGAGCGACCGTCGAAAACCAGCCCGTCAAATCCAGCCCAGCGCGCCCGGGCCGCCGACCAGCCGCCCTGGTGGCTGTCGGTCACCGTGTGGGTCAGGGGAGATTTGGTCACGCACGCCCAGCGCCCGCTCATGCTGGCCTCGGATCCCGTAAGCGGGCCGTTCATAAAGCACAAGCGGTTCTGCGGGGAGAGAGGGTCGACCTCGGGTCCGTTTTCGAGCAGGTAGCGAACACCGAGACCCCGGGCTCCGATGTATTTCTCCACCCACTCCGTGGGGGCCGGCTTCATCTGCCAGGTTCCGCCGGTCAGATCGATGTGCGCAATATTTCGTCCGAATTCACGAAGCTTCATTAAGGTGTGCTCCCTCGGCTGGATCCCCGGTATGGGTTCCTTGTATCGGTTTTCTGGCACCATCATAGCCGCGCTGGCGACCCGCGAACGGCTGACTTTTGGGCAAGTTCGCGCCGGCCCGAGAGGCCCGCGCGAACACAATTGGAGAAACGGTTTCCACGGGGCGCCCGGTGTAAAATTCCCGTCCCCTAAGAACGCTCCAAACCTTTGACTTTACTTGTCAAATAGGCCCTTTCGAAAGTCTCTTAAACGGTACATGGCTTGCAATGAGTAGTGTTGCTGTCCTTTTGGGAAGGGGGACGCGCGAGTTGCAGGCCGAGTACCGTTTCGGTTTGCCGGATCACGCACGGGCTTCAATTCGGGTCCCACGCACGCGAAGCATGATTGCGGCCAAATTCTCCGCGACAGCTCGGAGAATCGGCTCGATGATCTGATGGCTGCAGACTCTTTCGGGAGTCTGCAGCTGCTCCCATCGAACCGCATCGCCGGCCCCGGGCTCAGTAGTCGATCTGCCCAAGCCCCGGTTGGATTTTCTCGCTCCACGCCTCGAAAAAGGCATCGCGATCCGAGAGCAGCGAGAAAACAAAATGACGCGCACCCGCTCGCGCAAAGGATTCCATCTGCTCAAGCCAATCCTCGGCACGGCCCAGCAGGCAATACTTGCGCGCCGCATCGCGAAAGGGCCGGTTGTAGATGGTCTGAAGCATTCCCGCCGCTCGGTCCAGCGCGTCTTCGTACACATCATCCAGCACCGAGAAGAGAAAGGCCGTTGTCTCAAACGGCACGCTTTTTCTTCCGGCTTCGCGCGCGTGCAGGCGAATCGTGTCCATGTTCGCTGAGTACTGGTCGGCCGAGCACATGTGCGAGATATAGCCATCGCCTAGCTTTCCCGCGCGCCGCATGCTCGGGGCTTTGCGTCCGCCCACGATAATCGGCGGCCCGCCTTCTTGGATCGGCCGAGGAGCGAGAGTCACCGGCCCGAAGTCAAAGTGGTCCCCCCGGTGTTCGACCGCCTCTTCCGTCCAGAGGCGTCGCAAAATCTCGATGCCCTCGTCGGTCCGAGAGCCGCGCTCAGCGACAGGCACCGCGCAGGCTTCGAACTCCGGCGGGAATTCGCCCCCCACCCCAACGCCCAGGGTCAGACGGCCGCCGGAAAGCACATCGAGGGTGGACGTCACCTTTGCGATCACCGTGGGGTTACGCAGGGGCATGAGATAAACGCCCGTGCATAGACGCACTCGCTCGGTCACGCCCGCAACGAAGGCCAGAGCCGTGAGGGATTCGAGGATGGGTATATAGAAGGAGATATGATCGCCCACCCAGATCGAATCGAAACCGGCCTCCTCCACCCTGCGGGCGACTTCGAGAACATCCTGGCGGTCGTTCCCGCTCAGCACGGTGCCGCACGAGAGCCCTTCTCCAACGATCAAGCCATCAGGCATGGACAGCCCGCGAAAACCGAAAACCCAACATCACCCGGCCGCTTTCCATCGCATCACGCCGGGGAGCTGTTTCCGCCAAGACCCCGGCGACGCCGTCCGGCGAGCCATGCCAGGGCCAGGACCGTGGCCCCGGCCTGGGCCTGGGCGCCGGGTTCGGGCAGGTTGACCACGTCGGTCACCGAAACGAGATAGTCGACGGGCGAGGACACACCGTCGTAGTCGATGAGCGGCGTTTCGCCGAAGGGCGGATTACCCACCGCCCAGATCGTCTGGGCCGCCATGGCGTCCACCACGTCCATGCCCACGGCCACCTCGCCGAACACCGCATACCCCGAATCAAATTGCGGGTTGTCCTGCACGTTGATGAACCACTGGCTGGTGGCCGAATCCGGATCATTGGAGCGCGCCATCGCGATGGTGCCGCGTAGATTCTCGAGGCCCACCAACTCCCGAGCAATGGGTGGACGCGTCGTCACCGCATCAATGAACGTTCCGGAATCGATAAAGAACCCCCCGCCCTGGACGATGAAGAAATCCTCCTGGACGCTTCGGTGCACAAACCCCGTATTCGTGTAGGCACCCTCGTCAACGTACTGAAGAAAATTGTCCACGGTGTCCGGCACATCGGCGCTGCACAGAAGGAGTTCGATGTTCCCAAGGGTCGTCACCATGCGTACGGTGGGGCGGTCGGCCGCAGCCGTGCAACTCGGAGCCGCAAGAGCGGTATGGGCGCCGAGAGTCACCCAGAGCGCCGCCACAAGCAAAGCGATGAATCCCCAACCCGAGCCGCGTGACATCATTATTCCTGCTCGCTCCCGAGGCGCTCTCCCATGGACCCAGCCTACCACGAGCGACGGGGGCGGGGGGCGGGGAATTTCCGAGTTCCGCGTTCGGACACCCAGGCGCGACGGCGACTCAGGGCGTGCAGAATGCAGCCCAGGGACGATGCCCTTGGGATTGCCACGGCTTGCGGGCCAAGTCGGCAGACCCTATAACGAGACCATGACTGAAGAAAACAACGCTCAATGGCGCCTCAAGGCCCGGCCTGTGGGCCTGGTCAAGGAATCCGATTTCGAACTGGTTCACGAACCGCTTTCCGGCCCAGGGGACGGTCAGGTGCTGGTCCGCAACCATTACCTCGCCTTCGAACCCGCCATGCGGGGCTGGCTCAACGACGTGCCCAGCTATATCCCGCCCGTCGGCCTGGGCGAGGTGATGCGCGCCTCTACCGTGGGCGAGGTCGTCGAATCCAATCATTCCGACTATGCAGTGGGCGACATGGTCTCGGGCATGCTCGGCTGGCAGCAATTCGCGCTGACCGACGGAGCCCCGGGACCCATGGGCGGGCTCACGAAGGTTCCGGCAGGCGTCCCGCCGGAGTTGATGCTCAGCGCCCTGGGTGGCACCGGTTTGACCGCCTATTTCGGAATGGTGGAGATGGGCGACACGGTGCTGGTTTCCGGCGCGGCCGGAGCGACGGGAAGCGTCGCGGCCCAGATCGCTCGGCTCAGGGGCGCGGCCAAGGTCGTCGGCATCGCGGGCGGCCCGGATAAATGCAAATGGCTCACCGAGCAGGCCGGCCTGGATGCAGCCATCGACTACAAATCCGAAAAGGTTTCAGCGCGCATCCGGGAAGAATTTCCAAAGGGCGTCAGCCTCTTCTACGACAATGTCGGTGGTGAAATCCTCGATCAAACATTGCTTCAGATGGCCCCCTTCGGTCGCATCGTCCTGTGCGGGGGCATCTCGGCCTACAACGAAGAGGAGCTACCCCCTGGGCCGGCGAACTACATGCAGATCGTCATCCGTCGCCTGACCGTGAAAGGTTTCATCCTGATCGACCACTTCGCCAAGGCGGGGGAAGCCATCGGCGCCTTGTCGGATTGGATTCGCCGAGGTGAACTCGTGCACGCCGAAGATATCCAGGAGGGGTTCGAGAACGCGCCCAAGACCTTCTTGCGACTTTTCGAGGGTCAGAATCTCGGCAAACAGTTGCTCAAGATCGCCGGCCCCTAGGCAGCCGAATCGCTCCCTCTCGGATCAACAGGGTCGAAAAGAACAAAGTCAGCACGAACACAATGCTGCCCATCACGACCAGGGTCAGGCGTTCGCCGATCCGGTCCGCAAGGATTCCATAGGGGAGCGCCATCACGCCAAAGCCCGCAAAGGCGAGCAGGGCAAGGGACATCACCCGGCCGATATAGTGGGGTTCGGTCTCCCGAGCGATCACGGCGCCGTTCAGCGATTGGAACCCGCCGCTCCCGACCCCCACGCCAAACATCCCCAAAAGAACCCAGGGATAGCTGGGCGCCCAGCCCACCCCGAGCAGGCCCACACCGAAAATCGCTGCCATGCAGGCGTAGACGAGATCTGCGTGGACGGAATCGCCAAAGCGAACGACCCAAACACTGGCCACGAGCGCCCCCACGGCCGAGGCCAGAAACAGTTCGCTCACCTGGTCCGCGCTGCGATGGAAAACATTCTCGGCCAGCCCGGGCAGAACCGTCACGTGGGGGAAACCCGAAAAAATTACCAATGCAAAAAAGAAAACCAGCAAACGCAAGCGAGGATAGCCCCAGACATAGCGGAACCCATCGGCCACATCCGCGAGAACGTGGCTCGCGCGCGCACCCGGTCGAACACGTGAGGGCGGCAAAAGCAGGAGTGAAAGGGCCGAACCCGTGTAGAAGAGTGCCATGACGAGATACGCGCCCACTGCGCCGGAAAATTCCCAGCCCAGCAGAAAACCCGCCACCACCGGACCGAAAACGCGTGAACCGGTATTGGCCACGGTGTTGATCGCCATGGCATTGCCCCGACGCTCGGAGGGAACGAGTTCCACCACGAGCCCTTGGCGCGCCGGTCCGAGAAAGGCCAGGGTGACGCCGATCAGAAAGGCGCTCAGGGTCAACAGGGGGATCGTGATGTTCTCGGTGTAGATGAGAGCCGCAGTGGTGACGAAAACCGCAGCGGCCGTAATCTGCCCGCAGGCCACCACCCGGCGCTTCGGCCAACGATCCGCGAAAGCACCGCCAAAAGGACCCAGCACCCCCATCCCCAACCCCTGGGCAAAGACAACCGTTCCCACGGCGCTGTTGGTCCCCGCGATCTGGAAGGCCACTACCCCCTGGACGATCATCGCCATGAAGAAGGCAACGAACGAGAGCAGGGTTCCGAGCCATAGAACGCGAAAATCACGGATCCGAAGCGCCGAGAACATGAGCCCGCTATTCCCTCCGGGAGATTGAAAGATGAACATAACCGACCCGGATGCGGTCAGTAGGCTAGTTTCCCGGACCCCACGGACGAAACCAGGAGAAAAAATGAAAATCGGGCTCATCAACGCAACCGCCGAAAATCCGAACGCCGGGCTTCAGGACGTCGTCGACGAACTGACTAAAATCGACGCGGAGAAATTTCCGTTTGTTTCTCTCCCGAACATCTTTGGCGTGGATGCCATCACGGCCATTGCGCTAGCCGGCCGGGAAACCCAGCAGCTTGAAATGGCCACCGGGGTCGTTCCTACTCCTCCCCGACACCCCGCAGCCCTCGCCCAGCAGGCGCTCACCACCCAGGAAGCCTGCGGTGGACGATTTACGCTGGGGATCGGCCTCTCGCACAAGATCGTAATCGAGGACATGTTCGGCCTGTCCTACGCGAAGCCCGCCGCCCAGATGCGCGAATACCTCGAAGTTCTAATGCCCCTGCTCGAAGGCAAGGCCGCCTCCTTCGCGGGCGATCACTACCGCGTCAATGCGGGCTTGCAGATTCCCGGCGGCGTTCCCGTTCCGGTGCTGGTGGCGGCCCTCGGGCCGCGGATGCTCGAAGTGGCGGGGCAGCTCACCCAGGGCACCACCACCTGGATGACCGGGCTCAAGACCCTGGGCGACCACGTCGTGCCCACCATCACCGCCGCCGCAGACGCAGCTGGCCGGCCTCAGCCGCGGATTCTCGCCGCGATTCCGGTGGCTCTCACCGAAGACGTCGAGGCCGCTCGAGAGGCCTGCAACAAGGCCTTCGCCATCTACCCAACCCTGCCCTCCTACAAAGCCATGCTCGACCGTGAAGGGGTCGCGAGCCCCTCTGAGATCGCGCTGCTGGGCGACGAAAGCACGATCCTCAAGGGCATCGCGCAGTTCCGCGATGCCGGGGTCACGGATTTCGCGGCCAGCATTTTTGCGGCCGGGCCCGGCACTTCCGAGCGAACCCGGGAGTTGCTTCTGAGCGCCCAGTAGATCGTATGCGACCGCAAGCTTCGGTTCGAAGCGAGCCACTCGGCCCGGACGCGCTTGTTCGAGACGCGCTTGTTCGAGACGCGCTTGTTCGAGACGTGCTTGTTCGAAACGTGCTTTCGGGCATGCTCCCCTCATGCCGCCACTGAACTACTACGTCGACATCGACGATGTCCTTTCGGAGACCACTCGGGCCCTGGCCCGGCTGGCCAACACCCGTTTTGGCAAAGCCGCCGCCTTTGAGGCGATGACGGTCTTCGACCTTTCGATTTCCCTGGGCCTGGACGCCGACGAATTTCCAGATTTCATGGCGGCCGCCCACGAGCCCGATTTTCTTCTGGGCCTTGAGCCCATTCACGGAGCGCGCGACACCCTCGAGGACTGGCGCCATCTCGGCATAAAAATCAGCGTCGTGACAGGCCGACCACCGGAATGCTGGGAACCGACACAGCAGTGGCTCGAGACCCAGGGGTTCCCCTTCGACGAGTTGGAGTTCGTCGATAAGTACGCCCGCTTCGACGACCCCCGGGCGACCACGCCGGCTGATTTGGTGGACAGGGGCTACCACGCGGTGATCGAGGATGCGGACAGCATGGCCGACTACCTCGCCCTTCACACCGAAGCCCAGGTGCTGCTCTTCGATCGCCCCTGGAATAGGAAATCTGCCGCCGAAGCGAACGGGGCTCAAAGGGTCCATGACTGGGCGGAAATTCGACGATCCATCCCGAGCCCAGGCTGAACGGCGATCGCGGGATCCTGGGCGCTTGTCGTGGTAGGCTCGCGGCTATGGATCATCCCGCAGCCATTCGCCCCGAGGAGCACGCCGTCTACGCCGACGAGAAGATGGGCAAGAGCACCCTCTTCTCCTCGTCCCGGATCATGGTCGGGCTCAACGCCTTTGAAGCCGGCCAAGAGCACAAGCTTCACGCCCACGAAGGGATGGACAAGGTCTACCATGTCCTCGAGGGCTCGGGGGTCTTCGTCCTGGAGGATCGTACCCTCCCCATGGAAGCCGGCGTCATGCTGATCGCGCCCGAAGGCGTACCCCACGGAATACGCAACACCGGCGAGGGGAGACTTCTGGTTCTCGCCATTCTCGCCCCCGCGCCCTGAGCGAAACACCCCGGCGCTCGATCACGAGCGACTTTTCACAAGCGCTTCGTCACAAGCGCTTCGTCACAAGCGCTTCGTCACAAGCGCTTCGTCACAGGTGCCTTGTCACAAGCGCTTCGTCACAGGCGCCTCGTCACAAGCGCTTCGTCACAAGCGCTTCGTCACAGGCGCCTCGTCACAAGCGCTTCGTCACAGGTGCCTTGTACCCGGTCCAAATCCCCAGTCCCCCGGTCCCAGTACCCATCCTCCGATGCCCGATGCCCGATGCCCGATGCGTAGGGGATCATCCGTGGGGGTCGGGCCTGGTGAAATTAGGCTTGGAAGTAGGGGTTCGCCCCGGAGGCGTGATCGGTGGTGTCGAGGATTTCCGTGATCTCGGGGATCTCCGTCCGCAGGGTTGTCTCCACCCCGTGCTTCAAAGTCGCCGCGGACATGGAGCAACCCTGACAGCCTCCCCCCATATGGATGAAGACCCGGCTGCCCTGGACGTCCAGAAGATCGATGTAGCCTCCGTGAGAAGCCACTGCGGGATTGATTTGATCCTCGATGATTGTGTTGATCCGGAGTCGAAGCGCCGCTTCGGCTTCCGAATCTTCGGATCCTGTGGAAGCCACCGGCCGAGCCGGAGCGGCGGGCGTTGCCGCCCGGACGGGTTGGGTCACTTGGACCTTGCCCTCGTTCTCGAAAGCGGCCCCCAGGGCGGGCTCGATGCGCGAAAGGATCTCCGACCAGTCGGCCGCCCCATGCCGGGCCACCACCAGAACATCGCCCTTTCCAATCACGGAGTGAACTCCGGGAATGCCCAGAAGAGCCCGGGCTGCGGGCCACGCTTGGGCTTCTTCCG
>DUCT01000242.1:10159-10411 GCA_012959665.1 Myxococcales bacterium
GGCCCACCATTCCCTTGATTCGCTCCATCCAACTCATGACACGCCTCTCTCATCTCGCTCTCATTGGAATTCAAATTCATTCCGCTCTCGCCGCCCGGAACAGCCTTGAAAGGTCCTGTCGGGCTTGCCTCTATTCGGGCAGAACTGTTTCCGCCGCACCCGTCGAGGGGGCGGTCGTGGAGGGGGTGGTCGTGGAGGGGGTGGTCAACAATAGCACCCGGTGCTCCATTTCCTTCAGAGGCATCAGGTCCC
>DUCT01000243.1 GCA_012959665.1 Myxococcales bacterium
GGACCCAACCCAGGCCCCGGTCTTCGATTCGGAGTCGCACGCCGCTTTTGAAGTCGTCAAGGCAACGTCCACCCAGGTGGACTTGGGCCCGTGCTGGCGGGTGGAGGCCGAGGAGGCACTCGAGAAGGGTGCTCTTCCCCGAACCGCTGGGACCAAAAAGGACGAGGACGCGCTCGCTCCACGCGAGCTCAACGGAAAGGGTGAACCCGGGCCGATCAAATTCCAAGCTGACTCGGGAACCGGCTTCGGGGAAGTTCATGAGCGAGATCCCCGGCCGAGCCAGCTTTCGGCGGCCCACATGCTTGCAAGGGCGAGCAGGAAGGAGACCGCGCACAGGGTCAATGCACTGGCATCGTCACCCCATTGTGTTCGCGACCAGATGCCGAGGGAGAGGGTTTCCGTCCGGCCGGGAATGATGCCCGCGACGAGGGCGGTGGCCCCGAATTCTCCGAGCCCCCGGGTGAAACAGAGCAAGGCGCCGTAGAGGATGCCTCTGCGAGCGAGGGGCAGGCTGACACGAAAGAAAACCTGAAGCCGAGAGTGTCCCAGAGTCCGAGCCAAAACAGGATAGCTGCGGTCGACCCCCTCGAAGGCCTGCTCGCAGGCGCGAACAAAGAGAGGCAGGCCGACGGTGGCCGCGGCGAGGGCAGCCGCCCACTGGGTGAAAACGATCTGGATGCCCGAGGCCGAAAGAAGCTGGCTGAATGGACCCTGGGGCCCAAGTAGAAAAAGCAGTGCCAATCCCACCGCCACCGGAGGCAGCACCATGGGGAGCGCGATGATGGCCTGGGCCAGGGAGCGGCCCGGGAAGGAGTAGCGGGCAAGGATATAACCGAGGCCGACCGCGGGAGGAAGCGCGAGACATGTGGCCAGGGCGGCTATTCGGAGGGTGAGTCCGCTGATTTCGAATAGTTCCGTCGCCGTCATCGGGAGGACTCCACGGCCTGGGGATCCAGGGAGACGAAACCCGCAGACGCGAAGATGTCTCCGGCCCCTGCGCTCCTGAGCATGCGGTAGAAGGCCTTTGCTCCGGGCAGGGCCCGGGCGGATCGGAGCAGGGCCACCGAGTAGACGATCTGCGGCTGCTCGGTGGCCGGGATCCGGTATACGATTTTGGATTGGGGGGCATACTGGGCATCGCTCGCATAGACGAGGGCCGCATCTGCATGATGATGCTCGACGGCGACAACACTCGCGCGTGCGTGCTCGGTGGTGACAAAGCGGGCTTCAAGGGCATCGAGAACCTGGGCGGTGTCAAGCCATTGCCTCGCGTATCCGCCCAGGGGCACCGCCGCCGAGGGTAGGGCAATGCTTTGTATCCGGGGGTTCAGCAGATCGCGGCCCGACTCGATTCGAATGTCCAGGGCGGTGCGGGCGATAATGACCAAGCGGTTGCTCGCTAGCGGAAAGTGATCGTCGGGAGCGATCAGATCGCGCTGGAGGAGATCGAGGACCCACCGGTTGTCAGCGGAGACAAAGACGTCGATGGGTGCCCCCAGGCGGATCTGTCGGGCAAGGCTGCTGGAAGCGCCAAAACTGAGCCGAACTTTGATTTCAGGGTGCTGCGCCTCAAAGACCTCGGCCAGTTGCTGCATGGGGTTCCGCAAGCTGGCAGCAGCCCCCACCACCAGCTCATCTCCCGGGGAGGGGGTCGCCGAAGCACTCAGCACCGCCAAGGCGATCAGGGCAACTCTCAATTGCATAAAAGGATCTCTCCGCTTGGAAGCAGGCCAGCGGAGCCATCATGGCATACGTGGCCCGTGGGCGGCACGGAGATTATT
>DUCT01000244.1 GCA_012959665.1 Myxococcales bacterium
TGGGGGTTGTCTTCCAGTAGCCGAAGGGAGAGTCCCTCCTTCGCGTCGTCAAAGCCGTCGCCGTAGGGCCCCATCCGTAGCAAGACGTCGAGAATCGCCTCGGGCCCGGGCCGGTTGCCCACCTGGGCCAGTACGTCGTCAACGTCGCGGCCGTGGAGTGGGGAATCGGGGTTTGCCACGTGGCCTTCAACCATGCCTCGAACGAGAAGGTCATCGATCTGGGCCGGGTCGGCGCCGGCCCCTTGACCGCCGAAAATCAGGGCCAAGCGCGCCAGGATATCCGCCTCGGAAGGACCTTGGGCCTCGAAGATCGGGGCCGAGTAGTTGGATACGTTGCGGACCGCGAGGTTTGCGAAGGAAGTGTCGTAATGGCCGCGCTCCAAGAGGGACGGGGGCGGCAAGATGACGTCGGCGTGACGACTCGTTTCGTTGCAGTAGATGTCGACGCTGACCATGAATTCAAGATTTTCGAGGGCGGTCTCGAGGCGACCCGAATCCGGCGTCGAGAGAGCGGGGTTTCCCCCGATCGTGAGGAAGGCTCGGACCTGCCCCTCTCCGGGTTCTTCGATCTCGTCGGCCAGGGTCGCGACGGGAAACTCGCCCATCACCTCGGGAAAGTCCCGGACGCGGCTCCGCCAGCGACCGGTTTTGAAGCCCCGGCCCCCCGCAGTTTTTCCGGCTCGGGAACCCGCGGCCCGAGGAAACATCGCCCCACCGGGCCGATCGAGTTTGCCTGCCAGAATATTCAGTACATCCGTGGCCCAAGAGGCCAGGGTGCCAAACCCCACCGTGTGAATACCTATTCTTCCGTAGACGACCCCGCGCTCGGCATGGGCCAGTTCCCGGGCCAGTCGCCGGATGATGGTCGGGTCTACACCGCAGCGCTCGGTCACCCGCTCGGGCGAAAAGGGCTGAACGGCTACGCGCACCTCTTCGAGGCCGTTTGCGTGATCGGCAACGTCCGCCAGATCCACGAGATCCTCTTCGAAGAGCACATGGATCATGGCCACCAAAAGCATCGCATCGGTGCCCGGTCGCACGAAAAAGTGTTCATCGGCGAGCCGCGCCGTTCGCGTGCGTCGAGGATCGAAGACGACAATACGTCCTCCCCGGTCGCGAATGGCTTTCAGCCTTCCAGGGAAGTCCGGCGCTGTACACAGGCTACCGTTGGATTCCATGGGGTTCGCACCCAGCATCAGTAGAAAGTCCGTGCGATCCAGGTCGGGTACGGGGATCGCGCCCGGTGAGCCGAAAAGCAGGCCCGAAGAAACGTGCTTAGGCATCTGGTCGACGGAGCTTGCCGAAAAGATATTGCGCGTTCCCAGGGCTTTGAGCACGGGCCGGACGTAGAAAGCACCGGCCAAGTTGTGAACGTTGGGATTGCCCAAATAGGCGGCGACGGCATTGCGGCCGTGTTCTTTCATGATGGGGAGCAGGCGCTTCTCGATTTCGGCGAAGGCCTCGTCCCACTCCACCTCTACGTGGTGCCCGTCGCGTTTGATCAGCGGCCGCTTCAGACGGTCCGGGTCCTCATGGATTCCGGCAATCGCGGTTCCCTTGGGGCAGATGTATCCGCCGCTGAATACGTCGCTGGAGTCTCCGCGTACTTTGACGACTTTGTCCGCTTCAATTTGAAGCTCGAGCCCACAGGTTGCCTCGCAGAGAGGGCAGGTTCGGAAAACTGTGCGGTTGGCTTGCTGGGTCATGATCATCCTCCAGTATCGTGGGCGCCATTGTAGCCCTGAGAGAGAGGGACGCCCGGCCGCCTGACTGGGCTTGTCGGTCCCCTCGGCATGGGGGGCAAGGCTCCGGTCTCCCAAGCCCCGGCCTCAAAGAGGAGAATCGACCGGTTTCGGTTTTCGAGTGAGTCTGCGATTGTGATCGGACAGTCACGGTTTCAGTCGTTCGTTCCGGAAGCGGATTTCATTGCCAGAGTTGAGAGACTCCGCCCACCTGGGCCACGATAAAGGAGAGACGAAAATGCAGGAATTCCAGGGCAATGTCGCAGTAATCACCGGCGCCGCAAGTGGCATTGGGAAGGGCTTGGCTCGGCAATGCGCCGCCGAGGGAATGCGGGTTGTTCTCGCCGACGTCGACGAGGCGGGGCTCGGCGAAATTCGGAGCGAACTCGAGAAGCGCGGAACCGAGGTTCTTGCCGTGCCCACCGACGTTCGCCAAGCGGAAAACGTCGACGCGCTCGCCGCGGCGAGTCTCGAAAAGTTCGGTGCCGTGCATCTCGTTTTCAACAATGCGGGGGTGCTGCTCAGCGGGTTTGCGTGGGAGCGAACCGACGACGATTGGCGCTGGGTGCTCGATGTGAATCTTTTTGGCGTCATCAACGGGGTTCGGAGCTTCATGCCCATTCTTTTGGATCAGGGCGGGCCCGGCCACATAGTCAATACGGCTTCGGTGGGTGGACTGATGGCCGGTCCTTTTCTCTCGCCTTATATCGTTTCGAAGCACGCGGTGGTCGCCCTGACCGAATCCGTCTACCACGAGTTGGCCACCCTCGACACTCAAGTCGGGATATCGGTGCTCTGCCCAGGCCCCATCGCTACGGGGATCGGTGATTCCGAACGTATTCGGCCCGCGGATCAGTCCGATACACGTGCCTTGGAGAGCGAGGCCGAGAAGGAATATGACTCTCAGCTGTCCAGCGGCATCCTGTCGGGTATGGAGCCGGATGAAGTGGGAAGAATCGTATTCGAGGGGCTGCGGGGTGATCGTTTCTGGATTTATACCCACCCGGTCTACAGGGAAGCGATTCAGGGGCGGATGGAAAGCATCCTGTCCGGGACGAACCCGGCCCATGCCATGGAACTCCCCGAGAACTTGGCGCCGGGAAGCTGAGCCGGCTTTCAGATCTTGCGATCGAGCCCTTCCCAATAGCGATCTCTGAGAATCCGCTTGTAGAGTTTACCGGTGGGGTGTCGCGGCAGTTTTTCCTCGAAATCCACCGACCGCGGCGTTTTGTAACCGGCCAGGTGGTCGCGGCAGTGGGTCTTGATCTCTTCGGCAAGTTCGTCAGAGGCGGCGAATTCGGGCAGGAGTTCCACGGCAGCCTTTACCTCTTCGCCGAACTCCTCGTTGGGGATTCCGAATACGGCCGCGTCCGCAACGGCGGAATGCGCAACCAACACGCCTTCGATTTCTGCGGGGTAGATGTTCACACCCCCTGAGATGATCATGTCAATCTTGCGGTCGCTCATATACAGATAGCCGTCCTCGTCGAGATAGCCGATATCGCCCACGCTGAATACGCCGGGTTCGAGATGGGCTGCCTCGGTTTTCTCCGGGTCCTTGTGGTACTCGAAATCCGTGCCCATTTGATTCCGAAAATAAAGCTGTCCCGATTCCCCAGTGTCCGCAGTTGAGCCGTCTTCCTTGATGACGCGGACTTCGAGGTTGGGAAGGGGTTTTCCCAGGGAACCCGGGCGTGCAAGCCACTCCTGGGAGGAAATCGTACTGATGATGGCGCTCTCAGTAGAGCCGTAATATTCAGAAACTTTTTCGCCCCACCAGTCGATCATGGCGCGTTTTGTGTTGGGAGAGCACGGCGCGGCTCCATGCCAGACAGCTTGCAGACTGGACCCGTCGAAGCTCTTCCGCCTCTTTTCTTCGACCCGGAGCAGGCGGACGAATTGGGTGGGTACAAGGTGAATATTCGTGATCCCATACTCGTCGATCAAGTCGAGGGTTTCCTCGGCACTAAATCCGTGCCGCATCACCACCGCGTTGCCCGCCAGAAGGGGGAGGAAGGAGAAGGCCCACTGGGCCGAGTGATAGACCGGCCCGACCAGAAGAGTCCGCCCGACTTCGGGCATGCCAAGGTTTCCGACAATGGATTTTCCCACGAACATCATTAATTCAATGGGCTTGTCGTCTCCGCTAAATGCGCCCGAGACGACCCCTTTTGGCCGGCCGGTGGTTCCCGACGTATAGAACATGGGCCCGCCCAGGCCCGTGGCGGGACTTTCCTCGGGTGAGGATTCGGCGAGCAGGGCTTCGTAGCCAAGGAAAGGAGCCGGCGGGTCTTCGCCCATGGCCGCGGCAATCTTGAGTGGGGGACAGTCGGGCTGAGCGAGTGCTTCTGCAGCAAGCCCGGCGAACCGATCGCTCACGAGCAGCGCGTTCGAGTCCGAGTTCTCCAGTACGTAGCTGACCTCTTCAGCGACCCAATGCCAGTTGATCGGTACGTATCGGAGCCCGAGGTGGGTCGCCGCGGCCATACACTCGTAGTATTCCCGCCGATTCTCCGACAGGATCGCGAGGGTGTCATTTTTGGTGAGCCCCGCGCTGCTCAGAGCCGACATCAGGCGATTCACGCGTTCGTTGAATTCGACCCACGAAGTGGTGCCACGCTCGTCCGCGAGGGCGAGCTCGTCGCCAAGGCCCTGGCTGAGGGGTTCGATGAGTTGGGCCATGAGTTTGCCTCCCAGTCGATGAATTCTCCGAACTGTAACCTGCTCGAGGAAAGCCCGAAGGCCCCTCGGGGCCAAAGCTGTTGATCTTCCGAGTGAAAGGCGCTGGCGTAGCCTATCGTGGGACGGCTCTATGAAGCCATTCGGGCGGCGGAGAATCGAGGAAGAGAGAACAGCAGATGGCAACGAATTGGGAAACCACGGATCTCTTGAAAAGCACCATGGAGATCAGTTGGCAGTTTGACTACGAGATCGGAATCGAAAAACTTCGCCGCCTCTACTCCAAGAGCAAGAGCGCCCAGTGGGATGCAGAGCTCGATCTTGACTGGTCGATCCCCATCGACCCGTCGCGCCCACTGATCGACGAAAATCGCTTTGGTCTGGAACGGCTGCCCTTTATGAAAAGGCTCTCGCCAGGCACGCTCGAAAGCTTTCGTGTTCATATGACTGCCTACCAGCTTTCACAGTTCCTACACGGTGAACAGGGCGCATTGATGACTTCTGCCGCCCTGACCCACGCCGTCCCCGACTACGAGGGGAAACTCTATGCAGCCACCCAGACCATGGACGAGGCTCGCCATGTCGAGGCCTACGAGATGTATGTGCGGAAGCTCGCCATCGTCTACCCGATTGGGAAGTGGCTCAAAGAGCTGATCGACGTCACCTTGCAAAGCGACCATTGGGTCAAGATCGCCATAGGGATGAACATGGTGGTGGAAGGGCTTGCACTGGCCTCTTTCCACAATATGCGAAGGGCCACGACTTGTGATCTTCTTCGAAGCCTGACGGACAACGTTCTTCGCGACGAATCGCGCCATGTTGCTTTCGGAAACATCTATGTGGCCGACGCAATTTCCCAGATGGAGCCTGATCAACGCGAAGATGTGGCACAGTTTGCCTTCGATGCGGTGCTTTTGATGGCGGGCAAGAGTCCCGGCCAAGGGGAGCGGGGCGGATTGATTCGAGGCGACCCGGGATTTCTCAAGGTATTGGAAAACGCCCAGATCGATCCGGGGGATCTCTTTAGGGGGATTCAGGAAGCGCGCGCCGAGGGCGTCGAGGTGAGTCCCCCCAGCGACGCGGTGCACGCCTTCAAGGATCTGATGATGCCTGCGCTGTTTCGGGTGGGTGCGGTCACCGAGCGGACAAGGGCTCTCTACGCCGAGGCGGATATTCCAGTCTACGAAGATTGCCGGGTGCTCGAATCGCTGGAAGACGCCGAGACGGGTTCTATCGGTCTCTAGGTGAAAACTTAGGCGGGGGAGGACGTCGGGTGTCCGGCGCCCGCCTGCGATCTTGAAATTCGAACGGGGAATCGGGCGTGAGCGCGAGATCAGACTCAAGTCCACTGCCTGTTTCAACGGACGAGTCCCGGCTCTCCCTGGGCGTGATCATCACTTTCGCGCTCCCCTCGGTGGGCTTTGGTTTCACGGGGCTTCTCTTTGCCATCTACTTGATGAAGTTCAGCACCGACGTTTTGCTGATTGCCCCTGGAGTGATCGGTACGTTGATCGCGGCTTCGCGCCTTTGGGATGCAGTTTCGGATCCCATGGTCGGATACCTATCGGACCGCACTCGGTCGAGATTTGGCCGCCGTCGATCGTGGATGTTCGCCGCCAGTATTCCTGTGGCGGTGGGGATCTGGATGCTGTGGTCTCCACCTCAGTCTTTGATTGGTTGGGAGATCGTGGCCTGGATGGGGCTCGCCCTTCTTGTCTACGAGACCGCCAGTACCGCTTTTTTTATTCCACACGGCGCACTGGGGGTTGAACTCACCGATGACTACCATGAACGAACTCGGCTCTTCGGTTATCGCCATGTGATTTCTGCTCTGGGCTTGATGCTGGGGCTGGGCGCATACCATTTGATCGATCAGTCCGAGAACATACGCGAGACGGCAGCGATGCTGATGGGTTGGGTGGGAGCTCCCCTGGTTGCGATTCTCTGCCTCTACGCGGCCTGGCGGCTGCCCGAGCGCGCCGAGTACCAAGGGCGCGGGGCGGCGGCCATCCTGAGTTCGTTCGGCGACGTCTTGCGAAACCGCCACGCGGCCAGGCTACTGGCGGTCTACTTCATAGACAGCTTTGGGATGGCAAGCATAGGAATGCTCGTCCCTTACGTGACTCAATATGTCCTCAACCGATCCGAGTTGGCGCTGCCTATTATCCTTCTCTACTTCCTTCCCCAATTTTTGCTTACCCCCGTGTGGATTCGTTTGTCCAGGCGATTCGGCAAAAAGCAGCTCTGGCTTGCCTCCATGTGGGTGAGCGCCCTGGGCTTCGCTGGGCTCTTTTTTGTCGGAACGGGCGACAACTTCCTGATTTGGATCATTCCTCCGATCCTTGGAATGGCAGGAGGCTGCGGGCCCATCGTGGCACCGTCCATCAAGGCGGACATCATTGACTTCGACGAGTACCTGACGGAAGAACGCAAGGAGGGGACCTATCTCGCTGTCTGGAACTTCATCCGTAAATCGGCTGGCGCGATAACGGCACTTCTCACCGGATGGGTACTTCAGGAATTCGATTTTCTCCCCAACCAGGAGCAGGCCGAGGGAACGAAAATGGCGCTTCGCGTTCTCTTTTCCTTCACTCCGGCCTTTTGTTACGCCGCGGGCGCTCTCATCTTTGCGGGCTTCGACTTCAACGAAGATGAACACAGGCAAGTTCGCCAGGCCCTGGACGAGCGGTCCCGTGCCAATCACGAGTCCCAGTAAGCCATTCGTCGCCATCCGGGCTAGGGTGCCGACCTTCCCGGCCCCGGCCGCAGTGAGTTCGCATGGTCAAATCGCACGTAGAAGAAAGCCTGGGCGCGAATCCGGGGGATGCTGCACTCAATCCTGCCGATTCCGTGGCCATGGGCGTCCCCTCCTCCCGGACTCGCGAGCGGATGGGCCTGGGTTCGGGCGCCTTTCGTGCACTTTCCCACCGGCCCTTTCGGTTGCTCTTCATTTCCTTCCTCATCAATCAGACCGGGTTTTGGATCTCACACATTTCGCTTCAGGGGCTGATGGTCGAGCTCTCCGATAACGACACCCGTCAAAACGGACTTCTTTTCTTCGTACTTTTTCTCCCGGCCTTTCTGCTAGCCCCCATCGCTGGGGTGGCCGCGGATCACTTTGACCGCAAGAAGATTGTCCTCGCCTGCTATTGCTCGGTGATCATCTGCTGCGGAGGGCTCGGGATAGCCACTGCAAGCGATTGGCTGACACCCGGCCGGCTTCTTGGCTTTGGGTTCGCCTTGGGTCTTTCGTTCGCCTTCTCGGGGCCCGCCAGCCACGCCATCGCGGCGAACGCAGTCTCGATGCCAGATCTTCCCAGCGCGGTCTCCCTCCAATCGGCGGCCAACAACCTGACCCGGGTGGTCGGCCCACTCCTAGCGGCGCCCTTGGTCGCCACTTCCCGTTTTGAATGGTCTTTTGGGATCTACATGGTCGCCGCGCTCGTGGCTGCGATCCTGACAGCGGCCATGCGGATCAGTCGCTACATGCCTGAAGAAGAGGCGGGTGGAATCCTGGCTCGGATGTCCAGCGGTTTCGTCCATGCCCGGGAACGCCGACCTGCGGTCCCCGCGCTCTTGACCGTCGCGACCCTTTCCTTCTTCGGCGTCTCCCATTCGGTGCTGATCCCCTCCTTCGCCGCAGACGTGCTCGGATCGGCGGACTATTTCGCTTGGCTTGCTGCGGCGACGGGTGTGGGGGCCATGGTGGGTGCTTTGAGGGCAGGAAGGGTGGGCCGGGAGCCGTCCATGTGGCGAGCCGGGCGCGGGATGTCCGGTTACGGGGTGGCGTTGGCGGCTTTCTCACTCAACACTGGCATTGAGTTCGCGCTGATGGCCCAAGTGGTGGTGGGTTATTTCTACTTTTCGGTGATGACCAGCCTGCAGACTCTGATTCAGAGCATCGTTGACGAATCGAAACGCGGGCGGGTGATGAGCCTGTTCCAGGTGGCCTGGGCGGGTCTGGTCCCATTCGGAAGTCTCGCTATGGGTTTTCTGGCCGAGCCCTGGGGTTCGCCGAACACAATTCTCATGGGCGCAGGGGTGTGCGTACTCTTTGGCCTTTGGGTGCTGATACTTTTCCGCCCGCGGCCTGTCTGAGTCTTGGCGCGTGCGGCCAGAAGCTAGAGGGCATCGAAGAAAGCTTTCAGCATGGCAAAACCTCCTGCGCCGCCAACCAGTCCCATCTGCATCTTGTTCGGCGTGTAGCCAAAGCCCACCCCTGCATCGGGATCCGCCATGCCGATGGACCCGCCCGCTCCCGGATGCCCGAATGCACGCTTGCTCGGGGACAGGGGCATGATGGGGGAGCGAAGCATGAAGCCGAGGCCAAAGCGCATGGGCATGCCGCCCAGGACCGCGTCGGGGCCTTCGGCTTGGGTTTGGATGGCTCGTTCGATGCTCTTGCTTTCGAGGATGCGAATTCCGTCCAGTTCGCCGCCCAGGGCCAGGGCGCCGTAGACCCGGGCCAGGGCGCGGGCCGTACCGTGCCCATTGGCCGCCGGGATTTCAGCCCGTCTCCATTCCGGGGTGTTAACCGCGTCGGGTGGGATCCGTGGGTTGTTAAAGGCGCCGCCGGTCATGGTGCTGGGGTCGGCCATCTCGCGCATGAATGCCTTGAGGGGTTCCGGGACGGAACTCCCAGATTTCGCACCGTCGCCCCCGATCAATCGACCGTGGAGCCGAGATGTGCGCGCGTGTTCCTTGTCGGGCAGGCCGATGTGAAAATCGATGCCCAGGGGTTCGGCCACGTTTTGACGAAAGAAGTGCCCAACGGTTTGTCCCGAAACCCGGCGTATCACCTCGCCCACCAGGTGGCCGAAAGTGATGGCGTGGTAGCCGTGTCGCGTGCCCGGTTCCCACCAGGGTTCCTGGGCCGCCAGGGCCGAAGTGAAGGCTTCCCAGTTGTAGAGGACCGAGGTTTCCAGGGGCTCACGCACCGCGGGCAAGCCCGCCTGGTGGCAGAGGAGTTGGCGGACGGGGATCTGTTGTTTTCCCGCGGCGGCGAATTCGGGCCAGTATTCGGCAACGGGTGCGTCGATGTCCAGAAGTCCGCGTTCGACCAGCTGGGCTGCGCAGATCGCGACCATCCCCTTGGTGGTGGAATACAGGTTGACCAGCGTATCCCGCTGCCACTCATCGCTCGAGTCCGGCTCGAGGAATCCCCCCCATAGATCGACGACCGTTTCTCCGTGGAGCGTGAAAGAGACTCCGGCACCGAGATCGGCTCCACTCGCGAGGTTCTTCTCAAGGATTTGTCTCACCCCTTCGAAGCGTGTGTCGCAGTGGCCATGGACGCGCGGTTCAGTGGACATGAAGTTTCCTTTTTCTGGGGCTTGGGATGTTCGTGCGATTTTATATGCGGTGATCAGAGTTTTCGGTGACGGGGTTCATCGACCCGAGAGAGAACAAGGGCTATGGCCGCAACCTGAAATGCGATGGCCAGACCAAACAGGAAGTCGAGCCCGAAATAAACAGCGATGAGTCCGCCCAGCAGGGGACCGATTGCGCCGACGGCCTCCTGGGCAGAGTTGGCCACGGCAATGCGGATAGGCAGGTCTTCCCGGCTTCCGAATTCAAGAACCATGTTCTGGGCGGCCATCTGAAAGCCCCCCATGCCGGCCCCGATGCCGATAAATGCGAGGACGAAACCGGTAATGGAACTCGAGACGATCATTCCAAGCACCGAGAGGATCCACAAAACCAGGGTCACGACAAAAACGCCACGGAATCCGCTGCGGTCGGCCATTGCCCCCCATGCGAGATTGCTAACCGAGTTGGCCGCGACAAAGGCCGTACTGAGGATCCCAATCGTGCTTCCTGTGAGTCCGATGGTATCCCGTGCGTAGACGATATAGAAAGGCGTAGCCATGCGGCCCATGGTCGCCAGGGCGCGGCAGAGAAAATAATAGGTGTACGCCCGATCCTCGCGGAACAGTGCGGGGAGTTCCCGGAGTCTATCGCGGAGCTGGCTGGGCGGACGCATTTG
>DUCT01000245.1 GCA_012959665.1 Myxococcales bacterium
GCTTCGTGGAAATCACCATTCTTTATTGCGCGAGTTGAAACTACCATCCCCAGGCGGCCGGTCTGGCCGCCGCCCTCCGAGAAGCCACCGGCGCCGAGGCCAAGCTCATCAAGGGCGCGGGCGGGGTGTTTGACGTAACCGCCGACGGGCGCCTGATCTTTTCGAAGAAGCAGGTGGGCCGCTTCCCCGAGCCCGACGAGATCCTCAGCCAACTGGCCTGATCCGCCCAGACATTTCGGGCCCAGGCATTTCGGGCCCAGGCATTTCGGGCCCGGACGGGACTACTCGGGCGCCGGCAGCGCCTCGGACTCGACGGCCTCGGTCGGCGTTTCGTCGGCCAGGGAATCCGGGGCGAGGATGTCCAGGGCAAGGATCCCCATGGCGCGAATCGCGGTTTCCAGGGTGGGCTCGGCCACTGGGGCAAAACGGCTCGAGTGCACCTGGGGAAGGGGAACCGCCCCCGGAGCGCGGCTGGCCGCGAAGAGATCGGGGTCCTGGGTCCCCACCCGAAACATCAGGCCGGGCACGTCCAGCGCCCGGGCGTAGCGCCCAAAGTCCTCGCCCCCCATGGTGGGCGGCATCTCGACCACCCGCTCGGGACCGAATGCCTCGCTAAAGAGAACCACGGCTCGGGCCGTGAAAGCCGGGTCGTTGTAGAGCGACGGCGTGTACTCCTCGCGAACACCGATGGTGGGGGGCCGGGGGCACTGGAAGGTCCGGCAGGTGTCCGATGCGATCTGGGCAATGCCATCCAGGAGTTGGCCGCGCACCACGTCGGTGTAGGAGCGCACGGTCAACTGAAGGTCGGCCTGGTTGGGAATCACGTTGTGCTTGGTGCCGGCATGGATCGAGCCCACGGTGACCACGGCGGCTTCCAGGGGGTCGACCCGGCGGCTCACCAGGGTCTGTAGCGAACCGATAAAGGAAGCCGCGGTCACGATGGGGTCGATGGACTGATGCGGTCTCGCCCCGTGTCCGCCCCGGCCATAGAAGGTCACGTCCACCGAGTCGACGTTGGCGAATGCAAAACCCGGGGTGTACCCCAGGCTGCCCGTCGGCAGCGCCGAATCCACGTGAAGCGCCAGGGTAAAATCGGGCCGTGGAAAGTCCTCGAAGAGGCCGTCGGCCATCATGTCCCGGGCTCCCTGGCCCACCTCTTCGGCGGGCTGGGCGACCACCAACAGGGTGCCCCTCCACTCGGCGCGCAGTTCGCCAAGCAGGCGCGCCGTGGCGACAAGGTTGGTCACGTGCATGTCGTGCCCGCAGGCGTGCATGACCCCGGTGGTGCGGCCATCGGGCAAAGTCGCCGTGACTTCGCTCGCGTACTCGAGCCCGGTTTCCTCGCCCACGGGCAGCGCATCCATGTCGCCGCGAATCAAGAGCGTGGGGCCGGGCCCATTCTCCAGCAG
This sequence comes from Myxococcales bacterium, assembly GCA_012959665.1. Classification (GTDB taxonomy): domain Bacteria; phylum Myxococcota_A; class UBA9160; order UBA9160; family UBA4427; genus JAZXM01. Next base: position 1,410 of record DUCT01000245.1, read on the forward strand.
CCCCACCACCCCGGTCCCCCCCACACCGGAACGGACCGTGTAGCCCGCCTCCGCCAGGGCGCTGGCCACCACAAGCGCCGTCTCGGTCTCCTGGTGCGAGAGCTCGGGGTGCGCGTGGAGGTGACGATAAAGTTCGAGCAAGTTCTCAAGGTTCTGTTTCGCCCAGGCGTCCACTCGCCGGGCATCGGCCCGGGCCTCGCCCCTGGGATCCCCGGGACCCCGTGGTGCGGGGTCATTAGCGGGGTCATTAGCGGGGTCATTGGCCGGAGCATCCGCCGCCACCCCGGCCGCGGTCCCAAATCCCAGGCCGAGAGCCAGACCGAGAACCAGAACCAGGGCCACCCTCCGAATCCCAGAGC
>DUCT01000246.1:0-6488 GCA_012959665.1 Myxococcales bacterium
TTCTGTTGCTTCCTCGCAACAATCAGGTGGCATACGAGTAACTTGTATATATAGGTAAGGACGGCGTAGGAGTATTTACTAATTTGTAAGATCAAAAACCTAGGCGACGAAAGATTTTGGATTAAGAAAATATGAAGACGGGTATCGGTATGGGCGGGCCTAGAGCACTTTCGCTTTCCAGAAATTCAATTATGAAGGCAATCTTCCTATGAAAATAAACGGCAGTAAGCCGGATTCTTTAGTCCCCAGAAGATTCGAATTTGCTGACCCGGCGAGGGCCGATTCCCGGCGGGGCACCTGTTCGAACCCGTCGCCCAACGTGAATTTTGGCCGAGGCACCGGACCGAGAGCCCTCTGGGGAAAACAGGGTTGGGTGGGGAAGGCGAGAGGAGGGGGGGCCGTCGCGGGAAATTATTGCTCGCTGAGAGCCTCGGCTCGCTCGAGGAGTACCTCGACGATTTTCTCGTCGGCGCCCAAGGGCTCTGCGATCTTGAATGCGAGATCGGGGTGCCGGGCGGCGACTCGGGCGACGTCTTTCGGGATGGTCTCCCGGGTATGGCGCCCCGGCGCGAGGAAGTAAGGAAGAACCCAGATCTCTTCCGCCCCCTGTTCGCGGCAGGCGACCACGGCTTCTTCCAGGGTGGGCGAAACCATTTCCATATGGGCGTGCTCGACGATCTCTCCCGGGCGCCGAGTTCGAACACGGGCGGCGACTTCGACGACGAGTCGGTTGGCGGCTTCTTGGCGACTGCCGTGATCGATCACAATGAGTGCGCGTCGGAGGGACCGTCGGGGGGACATAGGGGCAGCCATCACCAATAGGGAGCGGTGACCGTGAGATCACGATCCGCGAGCAGGAGGCAGGAGAGGCGAAGCTGCCCTTCGATCCGGTTTCTCGCCTTGGCGTCGGTCTCGCGCGGGCTTTCTGCGGCTAGGTCCTCTCCGCCTTCGACGATCTGCATGCCACAGCGCGCACAGATCCCTTCACCCGTGCACGTCTGGGCGACGGGTAAACCCGCTTCTCGGGCGGCTTCCAGGAGCGAGGTCCCCGGTGCGACCCGGACCGAGCGCTCCGAGGGGAGGAATCGGATCAAATGATGCATGGACCAGAGAATACGGGAGCCCGGACCCCATCGCCGCCGTTCTCCCGCCCTCCCCGGGAGCGGTCCGGAGAGGCTTGGCCAGCCGAGCCTCTGTCCGATAGGATGGAGTCATGCCTTCTGCCGGCCTGTTAGTGATTGGCAACGAGATTCTTTCGGGGAAGATCGTGGATACGAATTCGCCATTTCTGGCCGGCCAGTTGCGGGAGTTGGGCGTCGATCTCGAGCGCATCCTCGTGATTCCCGACGTCGTGGATACGATTGCCGAAGAGACTCGGCGTTTTAGCGAAGCCTACGATCACGTCTTTACTTCCGGTGGCATCGGGCCCACCCACGATGACGTCACCATGGAGGCGATCGCCCAGGCCTTCGACCGGCGACTTCTTCTGGACGACCAAATCTGCGCGCGCATTGAGCGCACCCAGCAGGAGCCGTTGAACGATGCGATGAAGAAAATGGCGTTCATGCCCGAAGGAGCGAGCATCATCGATGTGAGCGACCTCTGGTTCCCGGTCATCGTTCTGGAAAACGTCCATATTCTTCCGGGCATCCCGCAACTTTTCGAAAAGAAGTTCAATTCGATTCGCGATCGCTTTGCTGGGGTCCCGATCCACTTGAAACGAATTTTCGTAACGCGTCACGAGAGCGAAATCGCCGAAGATCTCCACGCGTTGCTCCGTGAGTTCTCCGAATTGATGCTGGGCTCGTACCCGCGTATCGGCGAGCCCGATTACAGGGTCATGCTCACCCTTGAATCCAGGGACGCGGATTACCTGAAGCGCGCCGCCGAAGCCCTCTGCGCCCGCCTTCCGAGCGAAGTGATTCTTAGGGTCGAGTAGGGCGCTATCCTGGACCCCTTTCCCGTAGACCTCATCCCCTTAGACCCCATCTCCGTAGACCCGAGCCTGTTGGACCCGACCCGGTCCGACCCCGTGCTTCGGGGCCTCGCCTACGGGCACCCGGCCCTGATGGTGCTGACCCTGGCTCTGGTTTTCCTGGCCTTGCGCGCGGGTCTCGCCCTGCGCCGCCGTCGCCAGCGCGGGGCCGCCAAGGCGCCGGGGGAACTCGCACGGCACATGGCCCTGGCCCGCCCGGCGGTTGTGCTCGCGGCGGTGGGTCTTGTCAGTGGCCCGGTCTCGGCTTGGTGGCTGCGCGGCTGGACGCCTCTACAGACGTTCCACGGTTGGATCGCTCTGGCGGCGGCGGGGCTTCTCCTCGCGGCGGGTTTCATGGGGCTGCGTCTCTCCCGGGGTGAGACCCGGGCGGTGGAACTCCATGGACGACTCGGTCTGTTGGCGGCGTTGGCGGTGGGACTCGTGGCTTTTGCGGGCTTCGTGCTTTTGCCCTGAGCCGAGCGGTGGCGCTGTGCAGGTGCTGCGTGGATTCAGAGGAATTTGGGCAGCACGCGTTCGGTGAAGAGTTGGAAAGAGCCGTGGCTGAGCGGAGCGCAGAGCAGGTATTCCAGGCCCATTTCCTCGCCGAGGGTTTGCAACTGGTCGATCACCTTTTCCGGGGTTCCATAGATCGCCACCCCGTCGAGGTAACGCTGGACGGGATCGGCTGACGGGTCGACCAGGAACTGATCTGCCTTTTTGGGGGAGCCCGCCACCTTCGAGGGATTGAAATAGGAACCCACCGTCCAGGCGGCGCCGGCGCGGGCGATTTCCTCGGCTTCGGATTCGCTCTCGGACACCGCGATGAAACGGGCCATGGGAATTTCTCTCTTCTGCTGCCCGTGTCCGTGTTTCTCCAGGGCTTGGCGGTAGTGGTCGTGCTTTTGAGCGATGTCGCTGTGGGTGGAGTGGGGGTCCATCATGATCGTGTAGCCGGACTCCGCCGCCCAATCGATGGCGGGTAGCGAAGAAGCGGCTACCCAGACCGGGGGGTGCGGATCCTGCTTCGGCTTGGGGAGAACCTCGACCTCGTCGAAGGACCAGTGCTTTCCCTGCCAACTCAGGCGTTCCCTGCGCCACGCGGCTACCACGATGGCCACGGCCTCACGAAAGCGCTCGGCGCTTTCGTCCAAAGGAATGCCGAACGCTTTGAACTCGACCGGATCGAAGCCGCGCCCCGCTCCCCAGTTGACCCGGCCGCCGGAAAGCACGTCGAGCAGGGCGACTTCTTCGGCCAGGCGCAGGGGGTGGTAGAGGGCGGCCAGGGAAACCGCGGTACCGATGCGCAGGTTCTTCGTGCGCCCGGCTACGTGCATCCCCATCATGTGCACCGAGGGACAGACGCTGTAGTCGGTAAAATGATGCTCGGCCAACCAGACCGCGTCGTAACCCGTGCGGTCCATCACATCGATGCGTTCCAACGCGCGCTGGTAGACAACGTCCAGGGAATTGCGTCGCCCGGGCCAGCTGAAAAATTGAAGCACGCCAAACTTCATGGTCTTTTTCTCACTGTATGCCGAAGGGATCCCCGGTCGGGGTTAGAGCGGAGGCAGTACGTCGACGGCGCGTTGCCTGAGCCAATGATCGGCGAGCACCAGAGCCACCATGGATTCTACGATGGGCACAGCTCGCGGCAGGACGCAGGGGTCGTGGCGCCCGCTGGCGGCGAGGGTGACGGCTTTGTTCTCTCGGGTCACGGTGTTCTGTTCGGCGTGAATGGTTGCGGTGGGCTTGAAGGCGACGCGCAGCACGATGGGTTCGCCGTTGGAGATGCCCCCCTGGATCCCTCCGGAACGGTTGCTGGTTGTGCGAGGCCGGCCGTCCTCTCCCGGCACGAAGGGGTCGTTGTGCTCGCTGCCGGTCAGCGCCACGCCCGAGAAACCGCTGCCGACTTCGAAGCCCTTGGCCGCGGGTAGAGAGAGCATGGCGGCAGCCAGGTCGGCATCGAGCTTGTCGAAGATGGGTTCGCCGAGCCCCGGTCCCACGCCCCGGGCGACGCATTCCACCACGCCTCCCACCGAATCGCCCTGGTGCCGGACCGCGTCGATGCGCTCCACCATACGTCCCGAGGCCTCGGCGTCGGGGCAGCGGGCCAGACTTTCATCCACTTGTTCGGGAGTCACGGTCTCGAGGTCTACCCTGGCGTCGATCTCCTGGATACGTTGCACCCAGGCTACGATTTCGATGCCCGCGACCTCGCGCAGGAGCTTTCGCGCGATGGCGCCGCCGGCCACTCGACCGATGGTCTCCCTAGCGCTGGCGCGTCCCCCGCCATGCCAAGCGCGAATGCCGTATTTGGCCTCGGTGGTGTAGTCGGCATGGGAGGGCCGGTAGAGATCCTTCATCTCGGTGTAGGCGGCGGGCCGGGCGTCCTGGTTGCGGACGAGCAGGGCAATGGGAGAGCCGAGGGTGCGGCCCTCGAAGAGGCCCGAGACGATCTCGGCCCGGTCGGCTTCCTGGCGCGGGGTGGTGAGCCGGCTCTGGCCGGGTCGACGGCGGTCGAGCTCGCCCTGGATTTCGGCGACGTCGAGGGCGAGCCGGGGCGGGCATCCGTCCACCACGACGCCCACCGCTCCGCCGTGGGATTCGCCGAAGGTAGTGATCCTGAAGACTTTTCCGAAGCTGCTGCTCACTTTGGCCCCTTGGGATGACGGCCCCGAGGTTACCCGTAAAAGCCTGCGGTCGCCCCCGGGCTGGGCTTGTCGCTAGGATGGGCCGATGCCTCAGCAAAACCCCACCCCCCCTGCCCCCGAACCGCTTGCTGGGCAAGAGGGTCGGGAGACCTGTTACAGCTGTTTCAAGCCCCGGCCCCTCTGCTTGTGCGGGCGAGTTCGGCCGGTGGCGAACCGAACCCGAGTCACGATCCTCCAGCACCCCCGCGAGCGTTTCCACGCGATCGGGACTGCCCGGATCGCGCGCCTCGGCTTGGCGAATTCCGAGGTTTTGCTGCCCCGGGCCGTGGCTCCCCGGAGCCTGCGGATCCCCGTGAAGCTGGCCCCGGGGAGCGCCCTGCTCTTCCCCGGCGCCGGCGCTCGGGACTTGGCCGAGTTTGAGCCCGAAGAGGGGCTCCCCGGCCTGGTGGTCCTCGACGGGACTTGGTCCCAGGCGCGGAGCCTGTTGCGCGAGAATCCCGACCTGGGGTCTCTGCCCCAGGTGAGGCTGAACCCCACGGCCCCCAGCCGTTACCGGATCCGCAAGGAACCCCGGGGCGGGTACGTGTCCACCATTGAGGCCATCGTCCAGGCGCTCCAGCTCATAGAGCCCGAGACCCCGGGGCTCGATGGCCTGATGGGGGTCTTCGAGACGATGATCGATGAGCAGATCGTCTACGCCAATCGCAACCCCCGCCGCCCCTTGCGAAAGATGGCCCGTCGGACCCAGCGAGCACAGGAGAGGCTCGGGGGCCAAGCTTCCCGGCTCGATGGCGTATGATTCCGTCCGGAATTAAAGCGGACTCCAACCGCCCAACTCTCCAAGATCTCTCCGCCCACTCCCTCCACCCCCTCAATCCCCCAACCCGCCCCCAACTCGGATTCGCAAACCCCCCAGGAGCACGCAATGAGTGAATGGATTCACGATCTTTTCAGTGGCCGCCCGTGGTGGATGAACGTGGCGATGGTCTTCTGCGCCTTCATGGCCTTTGTCTATATGCCATGGGACATTTTCTGGAAGCCCGTAGAACTCGACCAGGAAGTTTGGTTCGGTGTGATGTTCACCGGATGGGCGGCGAAGTGGGCGGCTCTCCCCCATTGGTTTGTCTACGCGGCATTGGCCTACGGATTTCGCCGCCGGCGTTCCTGGATGCGCGTGGCCGCGCCCGCGTACGTGGCCCAGGTAGCCATTGGGATGCTGCTCTGGCCGAATTTTCAGTACGGCTCCTGGACGGGATTCTTCTTGGGGCTGATTTCCGGCGTGCCCTTCGCGTTGCTCACCCTGGCATTTTGGAACGCCCGTGATCACTTCGTCCATCGCCGGGGTTCCCTTCGTGAGCGCTACGGGGAATGGGCGGTGGTGACCGGGGCTTCGGCGGGGATCGGTTTGGAGTTCGCGCGGGCTTTTGCCCGGGACGGGATTCACTGCGTACTCGTCGCCCGACGCCGGGAGAAACTCAACGCCCTGGCGTCCGAGCTCAAAGAGCAATTTCAGGTCGAGGTGCGCGTGGAGGCCGTGGACCTCGCCGCCCCCGACGGCCCGGATCGCGTGGCCGATGCGGTGGCGGATCTCGATGTGGGCATCCTGGTCAACAACGCGGGGATCGGATACGCGGGGCGCTTCGACAAGCAGGAGGTGAGCCGCTTGCGCGAAATGGTGAATCTCAACTGCATGGCGCCGGTGGTTCTCACGAGCCGCATGCTCCCCGCCATGCGGGATCGTCGCCGGGGTGCGGTGATCATGACCGGATCGGTGGCCGGGCGACAACCCCTCCCGCTGCACGGTGTCTACAGCGCGACCAAAGCCTTTGACCTGTACCTGGGCGAAGCGATCTGGGCCGAGA
>DUCT01000246.1:6590-10334 GCA_012959665.1 Myxococcales bacterium
CGTGGTGAGCGCGGCCCTGGACGCCTTGGGGCAACAACCCTCGGTGGTGGCGGGGTGGTGGAATTGGGTACGTGCCAATCTGGCCTCACGGTTCGCCTCCCGGCCCCTGGTTGCCTATGTGGCCCGCCACATCATGGAGCGCCAAACCCCCAAGGAAATGCTTTAGCTCGGAGTGCGAGTTCTCGAAAATTTTGTCGGGTGAGGCCGGCTTGGAGCCCGCTGGCTTCGTACCTTGCTGGCTTGGTCTCCGCTTTTCGGAAGGAGAAATCGCTTGCGGAAATTCTGGACGGTGGCGAGCGTCGGCCTGTTTTTGATCGGGGTGGGCGCACTTGCCCTGACCCTTTATCTCTGGTTCGGAAATTGGCCCAGTGAGCAGAAAGAACTCGTCGACCACCTGCGCTCGGTGGCGCAGAACACGGCTCGGCCCCCCGAGCCGCTGATTCAGAACACCCGTGTTCGGGAGCGAGTTTTCCTGAATGGCCGCTGGGCGGCGGTGATCGACCCCTACGACCGGGGTAGCCTGGCTGGGCTTGCACCGCGTGCCGTGGAGCCCAAGTCCCCCAGTGACCTGGCGGAGTTTTCCTTTGAGAACGGCCTTCGCTTGGCGGTCCCCGGCGATTGGAACACCCAGGATCCGCGTTTGATTTTCTATCAGGGCGCGGTCTGGTACAAGACCACCTTTGATTGGCCCGAGGCGTCCGAGGGGCACGTCTTTCTCCATTTCGGCGCGGCCAATTATAGAGCTTCGGTCTACTTGAACGGTCTGCTGCTCGGCGAGCACGAAGGCGGCTTCACGCCCTTCAACTTTGCGGTGACGGACCGTCTGATCGCCGGTGAAAATCTGCTCGTGGTTCGGGTCGACAACCGGCGCGCCGCCGACGATATCCCGACAGCAACCACCGACTGGCACAATTACGGCGGGCTCACTCGGGAGGTTTCCCTTGTACGCGTGCCGGATGTGTATGTGCGCAGTTGGCAGATTGGCATGGCCACTGAACTCGGAGCGGACGCCTCGGTGATTGCGGGCTGGGTTGAGCCAGTGGGCCTTGAGAGTGGCGCCGAAGTTGTACTCTCGATTCCGGAACTCGGTATCGAGCAAGCATTTGCGGTGGGTGAATCGGGCCGGGCGGAGATTCGGATCGCCGCGGATCCCGAGCGTTGGTCCCCGAAAAACCCGCGTCTGTATGACATCGAAATTCGCGCGGGCGAGGACTCGGTGAGCGACCGCATTGGCTTTCGGACCGTCGCCGTCCGAGGTCACGAGATCCTGCTCAACGGCGAGCCGATTTTTTTGCGCGGCATCTCCATCCATGAAGAACGCGCCGAGGGTGGCGGGCGCATTCATTCCGAAGCCCAAGCCGAGACCATCCTGGGCTGGGCGAAAGAACTCGACGCGAATTTCGTTCGTCTCGCCCACTATCCCCACGACGAGTTCATGCCTCAGGTGGCCGACCGCTTGGGCCTGCTGGTTTGGGAAGAGATCCCGGTTTACTGGGCGGTGGATTTCGAGAGTGAGAACACACTGACTCGGGCGCGTCGTCAGATGAGCGAATTGATCGAACGCGATCGGAATCGCGCCAGCGTCATACTCTGGAGTCTGGCCAACGAAACCCCCGAAGGTCCGGCGCGGAACGCCTTTCTACAGAACCTGGCGGATCTCGTGCGCCAGGAGGATCCGACCCGTTTGGTGACGGCGGCCCTGATCACGGGCGCGGATGCGCTCCAGGGTTTTCTGCTCGGCGGCTATTTGCCCGCGGTGGCGGGTCTGCCAGTGTCGAAATGGGTATTCGATGTGCGCGATCCCCTGGCGGAAATCGTCGACGTCCCGGCGCTGAACGAATATTTCGGATGGTACTACTCGGGCGCTTTGGCGCTGATCCTGCCCTGGTCGTCTCACCATATGCGGAGGGTGATGTTGGACGGCATGGAGGAGATCGAGATCCGCACGCCCTCGGGCAAGCCGCTGATCGTGAGCGAGTTGGGCGCCGGGGCCAAGTTCGGGATGCACGCGCCACTGGAAACACTGACGGCCTACAGCGAGGAGTACCAGGCCGAGGTCTACGAGAGGCAACTCGCCATGCTGGCCCGCCAGCCCCAACTCAGCGGGATCAGCCCGTGGGTGCTCAAAGATTTCCGCGCTCCCCTGCGCCTCTACCAGGGCGTTCAGGACTACTGGAACCGGAAAGGACTGATCTCGGAGAAAGGTGAGAAGAAAGAAGCCTTCTTCGTTTTGCGCGATCAGTATGCCCGGGGCTGGCCCGAGGCCGCGGTCCACTAGGGCCAGACACGTTTTACCGGCCGGGCTCAAGTTTCCTGCGCTTGATACCGCCCTCCGGTCAGTGCGCGAACTTGGCCGGGGGCCACGCGTCGGTTGATGTGCGGTTGGACGGATCGTGTTTCCAAGACCTCGGCGAAGGAGGCAGCATCCCCCGGACGGGCCCTTGCTCAAAATGAGGCTCCGAGTCTTCCGGTGAGCGGTGACTCATGCGATGCTTTCCCCTTCAATCCGCACAACAAGGCAAAGGCCCGCGGGTCGGGTCCAGGAGATAAGAATGGCGCGTCGCTACTGGTTGATAAAATCGGAGCCCTATAAATATGCCTGGTCGGAACTGGTGGCCGATGGCTCGACTTTTTGGGATGGGGTCCGTAACTACGAGGCGCGCAACAACCTGCGTGCCATGAAGTTGGGCGACCTTTGTCTTTACTACCATTCGAACAAGGGCAAGGAGGTCGTGGGCGTGGCGCGGGTCTGCGCCGAGTCCTATCCGGACCCCACCACCGAGGACGAGCGCTGGCTGGTGGTGGACGTTGAGCCCGTGGTCGAATTGAAAGAGCCGGTGACCCTGGCGGCCATCAAGTCCGAACCCACCCTGGCCGAGATGGCCCTGGTTCGTCGAGGTCGGCTTTCGGTGGTGCCGGTGGATCGGCTCGAGTTTCAGCGTGTACTCAGCATGGGGAAGACGAAACTGCCGCGCGCGGCAGCCGCGAAGGCGTCCGAAAAAAAACCCCGAGGCCGCGGATGAGCGACCTCGATATCGAGGCCCTGGGCGAAGACTTTCCTCTGCTTGAGGCGATTCGTACGGCCCGGGCGATTCGCCGCCTGCGCACCGAACCCGTCCCGCCGGCGCTGATTCGCAAGGTCTGCGAAGCGGGTACTTTCGCGCCGAGTGGGGGCAATCGGCAGCCCTGGATTTTTGTCGCGGTCACCGAGGCGGAGCGTCGGGCCTGGATCGGCGAGCGCTACCGAGCGCGCTTTCGGCAGTACATCCTTCCGGCCCTAGAGAGGGCGGAGGCCGACCCCGATTTTCCCGAAGCGAATGTGCGCAACATGCGGGCCGCCCTGCACCTGGCCGATCATATTCACGAGGCGCCGGTTCACCTGTTCGTGGCGGGCTGGAAGCGCCGGGGCGAAACCCAGGCCCAGGCCCTCTTTCCCGCGATCCAAAACATCTTGCTCGCTTGCCGGGGAGTCGGACTCGGGGCGTCGCTCACCACGGTTCACCTGGCCGACGGCCCGGAGATCGACGCCTACCTGGGCCTGTCCGAGTCGACGCCGAGTTGCGCGCTGCTTCCCATTGGCTGGCCCGTCGGTCGCCACGGCCGGCCGCCCCGGGCATCCGTGGATGAGAAACTGTATTTCGAGCGCGTGCCCGAAGGGGCCATCGCGCCGAGACGCTGACCAAGACACTGACCAAGACACTGACCAAGACACTGAGGGAGGGGCTTCGGCGTCAGCGGAACATG
>DUCT01000247.1:0-4317 GCA_012959665.1 Myxococcales bacterium
TGTGAATGCCGGGTTACGTCTTCGTCACATCTTAATAATTCCTTTAGAAACAAATACTTAGGTAATTCATCCTACCACCAGAACCGGCACTTTGGGAAGAGGAATCGGCATGCGGGACGTAAAATAGATGCTTTTTACCCCCAGTCTTAACCAAATCCTGTCGGGCGGACACCCGGACCGACCTAAGCGCCCACGGCTCCTATGGGTGGGGGTATGGCTGCTCGTGGCCTGTGGGGCGGCCCCAGAGCCCAACCTCGAGAAAGCCGACTCTTACACCCTCGCTCCGCGCCTCAGCGTGGTGACCCTCTCTCCCTCCGCCACACGATTCGTCCTCGCTCTGGGCGGGAAGGCCCTTCTGGTCGGCGTGGACTCGGCGTCGAAGGACCTGCCCGGCACCGAGCACTTGCCCAGCGTCAGCCTCGAGAGCGTCCGCCCCCTGGCCCCGGATCTGATCGTCGGTCCGAAACTCGACTTGGAAGTCGTGCCATCCGATTCGGAGACTGGCCCGGGCGCCGCCGAATACGTGGAATATGCGCCGCACAACCTCGAGGATGTATTCGAACTCTGTCGAACCTTGGGTAGGCGACTGGTGGGCCACGCCAGCGCGACACAATTCGAACGAGAGATCTCCCGGCCCCTGGCTGCGATCGGGGGCGCCAGCTTCGGCGAAGCTCGCCCCCGGGTTCTGGGCGTCACCGGCCTCGATCCGATGGAACTGGCCGGCGGGCACAGCTTCGCGACGGACTTCATTGAAATCGCTGGCGGCAGTAGCGTGACCCACGGAGGAGAGAACTATCGCCTCGCCCCCGATGCAGACACTTGGCAACGCCTGGCGCCCGACCTTGTGCTCTTCGTCAGCAAGCATACGTTGACACCGGTCCAACGGGACGCGGCTCGCCGTGCCCTGCCCTCGGAATACCCCACCCTGTTTTTTTCCTTCGACCCCGATGGGCTCTGGCTCACGGAATTCGCTGACGCCGCACGCCGTTTGCGCACCCAAATGAAACCCCAGCAAGGAACCCCTTGAACCCGATTTTTCGTGACGCACACGCCGTAAATCGCCCCCGGGCCTCGGTCTGGCCGATCCTCGTCTGCCTGGCGGCCCTCGCGATCCTTTACGGATTGACACTGCGGGACGGCCATCCCTGGGGAGGCGACAACGCCATGTATGCCCTGCATGCCAGCAATCTCGCCGCGGGCAATGCATACGCGGACACCGGCTACATCTACAACGAATCCTCGGGTCGCCTTCCCCCGTCGTACCCACCCGTCTTCCCCCTCCTGCTGGCGCCGTGGGTCGCTATTTTCGGCTTCGCCTGGATGCCCCTCAAGATTGCGACCCTCGCGACCTTCATCGGCGGCCTGGGCCTGCTGGTCGCCACCGAGCGTCCCAAAATGGGCCCCCTGGAAGCACCGGTTTTGCTGGCACTGGTCGGGTGCAATCCGATCCTCTGGTCATTCAAGGACAACGTTCTTTCCGAGTTTCCTTTCCTCCTCTTTCTTTGCGCTTCGCTCTGGGTCGCCGAAAAAGCCCGAGCCGCGGACGAGGCCGGCCAGCGCCGCTATGGCTGGGGCCTATGTCTCGGGGTGTCCATCTACCTCGCCTACGGGACTCGGAGCATCGGCGCCCTGCTTCTGCCGGCGCTGGTCGCTGCCGACCTCTTTCGCACGGGCCGGATCGAACGACGAACGGGGATGGCGGCCTTGGCATTCCTACCCCTGGCGCTCCTCCAGAACATGCTTGTGCACAGCGAAGCGGGCCACCTCGCCTACAAGCTCGCGCATCTCGATTTCAGCCTGCCGATTCGAAATCTCTTCGTCGTCTATCCTGGGCTTTTCCATGATTTCTGGCGGGGCGCGCCGGCTCTGGAATGGCTCGGGGCCGCGGTGGCCATCACCGCTGCGGTTCTGATTGCCGTCGGGCTGGCCCACCGGGCGCGCAACCGCGAACTCGACCTGTTGGACTGGTATGTCTCCGGGTCCCTGCTCTTCTTCCTCTTGATCCGGCTCGATGACATGACGCCTCCCCAGCGTTACTGGATCCCTCTCTTCCCGCTCTTCATTGTTCAACTCCTGCGCGGAATTCGAGGGGTATTCAATGGCCCGGCCACCTGGGTTAGACCCATGCGGATCCCCAGTCTGATTGCCGGTTTCACCGCAATTGCGCTGGTCGCTTATGCATCCACTTTTAATGGGCTCGAGCATGAATCAATTCCCGACGGCATCACCAGCCCAGACGCTCAAGAGCTCTACGGGTTCGTTCGCAAAAAAACCGACCCCGACGATACGCTCATCTTCTTTGAGCCCCGAGTCCTGACGCTCTATACAGGACGAAAGGCTTCAGAGTTCCGAGTGGGCGGAGACCGGGAGGAGTGGATGCGCTACGCCAAGTCCATTGGAGCCCGCTACTGGGTACGCCCTGGCGGCCTGCCCACGAGCTACCGGGATTCCCTCTCCCTGGTCTACTCCAACGAGACGTTCTCGGTCTTCCGCTTCGACCACTATCGCTGAGCTTCGCCGAAGACGAGAACCATCCACGTATCAGTCCTTGAGATCACGTGCATACGGGTGACGCGAATGCTCCGCCCATCGTACTCAAACGCATCGCCCGTCCACGCCTTCAGGAGAACCTCGAAGGCCCTCTTGTAGAGCGCCCTTCTGCCTTCCCGGAGCTTCCCAAACATCTCGAATTCCGATGGGCGGTAGCCCGCGCCGGGGAAGAAGCTCGAGTCCGGGAGACAGGCGGGCACCTGCCCCCGGACTCGGCCAGCTAGGCGTGTGCAGCGCGACTCGGCCGCCGCGATCGATCGCGGCCTGCTCTGCCCGATCGAGCCCGGCCGGGGCGGCCCCTTCGCGGCGACTCTGAGGCCTTCTGGGGCGATGCCTGCAACTCCCGCGCGTCGTCTTCAAAGCCCGGAATATTGCGCCGAGGGATCGGAGCACCCAGTTTTTTCTCGGTAGCGCGAAGCCAGGCGAGATCCTCTCGGGTAGCGAAGGTCAGTGCGCAACCCTCGGTCTCCGAGCGGCCGGTTCGTCCGGTGCGGTGAGTATAAGCCTCTGGCGTATTCGGAACATCAAAGTTGATGACATGCGAAACGCCTTGAACATCGATGCCCCGGGCCGCGATATCCGTAGCCACCAGCACATCGTACTGACCCTTGCGAAAGCCCTTCATGGCGCGATCGCGTTGGGACTGGGACATATTGCCCTGAAGGCTTACAGCCCGGTAGCCGATTTTGTCGAGTTGGCTAGCCAGGCGCCGTGCACGGTGTTTGGTTCGGGTGAACACAATGGCCGACTCGCATTCGTCGCCGGCAAGAATTTGCTCCAGCAGGTCGCGCTTATGATCCTCGCGCACGGGGACAAGTCCGTGGTCGATGGTCTCTGCAGGCCCGGACACTGAAAGCTGAGCAACGTGCGGATCCCGGAGAAGCCCATCAGCCAGCTTTCGAATCTCCCCGGGCATGGTGGCCGAGAAAAGCAAGTTCTGGCGGTTCGAAGGCAGTTCCTTGAGAATTCGACGAAGATCCGGGAGGAAGCCCATGTCGAACATGTGATCCGCTTCGTCGAGGACCAGGGTCTCCACGTTGCCAAGGCGCAGAGCACCTTGCCCGATCAGGTCCAAAATGCGACCGGGACAGCCCACAACAATTTCAGGGTTGCCACGCAATGCTCGGATCTGGCCATGAGCCGATACGCCGCCGAAAACCGTGACAGCCTTCAACTTCGTATGGCTTGCAAGCAAGCGGATTTCGGCATCGATCTGAGTGGCTAGTTCCCGGGTGGGTGCCAGCACGAGAGCCCGCGGCCCCTGGCCGCGTTCACGAACAAAACGGTCGAGCAATGGCAACGCGAAGGCCGCCGTCTTGCCCGTCCCAGTCTGGGCCAGGCCCAGAACATCGCGACCTGTCAAAGCCGCGGGAATCGTTTCGGCCTGAATGGGCCGGGGTTCTTGAAAACCCGCGGCGTCGAGGCCGCGGACAATGGATGGATGAAAGCCGAACCGATCAAAGCCGGTTGGTGAGTCGTTCAAAGGTACAGACATCTTGATTAACTAGTTCTCCACTGCATAGGCGCACTCAAGGTGCAGGCAAAGCAGTTATTGTATTCCGGTCCACGCGCCGGTCCCTCTCTGAAAATAACGATCCGAGAAGGGGGGCTAGACTGGAGAATGCGCGGCGTGACCTCAGCAGGATTTGCAGTCGGTCTTGGTGCCGCCGCTGGCGGGTCATGGACCCGCGTTCGGGCTGTTGGGTAGCGCGTCCTTGCGGGAGTTGCCAACTCCCCTCAATTCCGTACCCCAATGAGCGCAAAGGG
>DUCT01000247.1:4328-8392 GCA_012959665.1 Myxococcales bacterium
CCCGTGGGTAAGGCGCCGAGTCCCCGAACCCAATTTCGCGGACTCATCGAGGGGAAAGCCGGCGGACCCGGCAACTACATTCGGGCAACTAGATCCGAGCAACTGCATCCGGGCAACTACATTAGCCGACTACTATTGGCCGACTACATCGCCACCACCTGGACGGACACCGTCTGGGTCAGACCCGTGTCGAAGGTCAACAACAACTCCACTCGCTGACCATCGCGTAGAGGCTTGTGCGGCCCCGCCATCATCAGATGCTTCCCGCCCGGTGCCAAGCGCGTTCGATCATTCGCCGGAATCACCAAGTTCTCAAGTTCGCGCATCTCCATCAATCCGTCCACGGTGGCCATCTCGTGCACCTCGACGGAATCAAACGCGTCGCTTTCCACCTTCATCAATCGGAGATCCTGTTCCCCCACGTTCACCAGCGTCATGTACCCGGCATTCATTCGAGCGTGCTGGTCGGCTTCCCTCACCCAGGCGTTCATCACCGCGACCACATCTTTTGTGCGATCCACTGGGTTCGTCACTGTCTTCGCTTGCATGGACTTGGCCGGTTTCGCTTTCATAGGCTTGGCCTGTATGGGCTTCACCTGCATAGGCTTAACCTGCATCGACTTCACCTGCATGGACTTCACCTGCATAGACCGGGGCGTCCGAACGCTTGCGGTTCCCTCGATCCGCTGGGTCTCGGATTTCAGGTAATCAAGCAGATCCCCCGCTTCCTGGCGGTTGAGGCGCATATTGGGCATCGCGACTTGGCCGTAGGCCTCGTAGAGCTCCATCGCGATAGGGTCCTTGGCGGCCAGCATGCGATCGGGGGCCTGCAGCCAGGAGAGCAGCCAGTTCATCTCTCGGCGATCTGTCACGCCCAGCAAATCGGGACCCAGTGCGCTCCCCGCTTCCCTGCCGTTCACGCTATGACACGTGGCGCATCGCGTACGAAAGAGTTGTTCGCCGCTGGACATATTCCGCAACTGGGGAGCATTCGAATAGTCGTCACCGTGCTGGGGCGACTTCCAGTCGGTCAACCAGTTGCCCAATTGATCGGCCAGCACATACGGGTTTTCCATGGGCGAGCGCCGCATCCATCGGCCCGTGGCCTGATTGCCGATGATCATGCTCACGTTGTGGTTGTTCGAGCCATCCTGAATTTCCTCAACGTAGAGCCCAAGCTTCCGGCGCAGTTGGACGATATCTTCTTTCTTCCCGCTCAAAAACGTCCAGTTGGCGCCGAATCGGTCCTTGTACTCTTTCAGAACCTGAGGCGTATCCGTTTCGGGATCGATCGTGATGGAGTAGAAGAAGATATCCTTGCCCAACCGATCCCCCAAAAGGCTCTGAACCTTCAGCAGTTGCGCAGTTTCAAGGGGGCAGGTGTCCGGGCACGTCGTGTAAATAAAATTGATGGCCACCACTTTGTCTTCGATCAAGTCATCAAAGAAGCGGACCTCTTCACCATCCTGGGTCACGAGCGGTACGTTGGGGAAATATTTGCCTCCCCAGGGCGATGCACCCGCCGGGGCCACCCCCAGGAGAACCGCGGCCAAGGCCAGGAGTAGCTTCCGCCCCCGCCATGCTTTCCCTGTGGTCTTCGTCTCTGCGAAGGATTTTTGCGTGATCGAGTGGTGAGCCATGACTCTTCCCTGCCTTCCCTTGTGATTATTCTTGCACTCGGCTTTGTCTATCGGTGTCATCGTTCGGCCCTCGCCGACCGAACCAGCCCAACCGAACCACCCCTATGGAAGGGGTGGTTGGTCGAGCTGACGGGCTTGATGGATGGCTGCGTCGATGGTCATCGTCGTCGGGCAGTTCACAATGTGACGCGCGTTGCCTTTCGAATTCTGATGATCGAAATTGAAGTAGCCGTGATCACCTTCTACCGATCCGAAGTGCGGGGGGGGCGGGTACTCCAGAATCTCGAGCTTGCCTTCGGCCCGTAACTGCTTCAACCGTTCGAACCCCTTGACGACTTCGGTCGCGGGTTCGAGCCATCGCGCAAAACCGATATGCCACATCGGGCTGTATTCATCCTCGGGCATGAAGTAGGCCGGAACTCCCACTTGGCCCCCAAGCGGTCCGCCGCCGTGCAAGCCAAATCCCAGGGGATTGGCCGGTGTGCTGCCGGGGTATAGAGATTCCGGGGGCAGGAACTGGACGAGGGGGATACCGGCCGAGCCCAGGTACTCGTGCTTGGGCACAAAGGGCACTCCCATCGCCTTTGCAGGGCCATCATTGGGCACCCATTCGCCCAGGGCCGGATCAAACTTGGACGCAAAGGTGTCCAGAACGATGTAGTAGGGCAGGTAGTCCGCCCCATCGGCCCATGCCTTGTGGAGCTTGAAAGTCACGTAGGGGTCGGGTCCATCGGTATCGAGCGCAAGCACCTGCCCAGATGCGTGGAGTGCTCCCCATTCGGCGCCCACGTAGGCGCAGGTTTTAGGATTACTCCAGGGAATCTCGGGAAAGCTCACGCAGCTTTCGTCGATGCGATGATGTTCCCAGGACTCACTACCCCACTTCACCATGATCGCGTTCACGATCACTTCCTTGCCGTCGATCACCACCCGGCGCAGGGGAGAATAGGTATTGAAGGAATCTATATTGGGAATTCCATCTGGGTTTTCGCAAGCCTTTCCAGAAGCGGGGTCGATGCCGTCAGACACACGGCAACCCGGCAGAGCCCAGACTGGGTTCGGCAGGTCCCCTTCGAACGTCCAGTGACCAGTGACGGGATCAATGCTTGCCGCGGCCGTCGCCGCCTCAGGCGTACCGACCAGAGCCCCGCCCCAGGCCAGGCCCATTTCTTCGGCCAGGTGCTCGTCGCTGATGTCGTGAAGGAAGTACCACACATCCGTCAGGACTCCGTCGTCGTTATTCGTTCCCCGCATCAGCGGGAAGGTGATCGTGCCGCGTTCGTTGGGCTGAGGGTCAAATGCGTCGCCCAGGGGCATATCCCGGATACCGTCCAACTGGCCCACGGTGGCGTCATCAACCCAGACCGAAATTGGCTCGAGCAAGGGGCCGTATTCGCCGATCCCTTCCCCGGTTCGAAAAGTCGGCAGCGCATGGGTGTCCACGTAGGTCACACCATCCCAAGATGGCAGGGGAGTCGGCATCAGTTCGGTCTGTCCCGGGTGCTCGATATCCCAGCGGAGAAGCATGGCGTGGTCCTCGTGCTGGGTGTTGTGGCAGTGCTCCATGTAGGTCCCGGCAAACTCTCGAAAGCGCAGGGCGATCTCGACCATCACGCCACTGTCCTCCTGAGGGCCAAGTCGGTAGACGTCCTTACGCGCCCACTTCTCCCATTCCGGGGGTTCTTTGCCATCCCGGCGGAGAATGATGCCTTCTTCAAAGTGGATGTGGATTGGATGGCTCCAGGTACCACTGTTGAGCAGCCGCCAGACTTCCAGGCCACCGGAGTTCTTTTCCGGAGCCGCCGAGAGTCGACGGGGGTCAGCGCCAAAGCCCTTGCCGCCGTCGGTCTCGATCACCCAGGGGCGATCATCCGTGGGCTCCCTTTCAAACTCAAAGCTTCGGTGTATGGCGTTTTCCAGTTCTTCTTCCGACGGCCGGCGCAGGGGAATCATCTTCTTTCCCCCGGCAACATATTCTGAGGGCTCCAGGCTCTGATCTTTTTCCTCGTATTCCCGAACTCGAAACTCGAGGAATTTTCCGACAACCGGGTCGCCATCAACCCATCGATCGGCCTTGCCATCGAAATCGTCATCCACCGCAGTCGCCTGGTAGGCACCGCTGACGATATCGGCCAACGGAATCGGAACATCGGTCACCTGACCATTTTTGTGCTGAAGCATGTTCACCAGGTAGAGCTTCGAGCCCGGCTCGAACTGACTGAAGTCGATAATGATGTCGTACCGTTCGGCGATCCCAATCGTCGGCAACTCGCCGTTAGGAAAGTGAACAGAGTGCTCCATGATGTTCCCGTCGTTGGCCACCATATGGAAGGGAACCGGGTCTCCGGCTTCATTCACCAGGGCAACCTTGAAATAGCGGGAGACGGATCCGTTGAGAATTCGAAATCGGTACCGGCGTGCCCG
>DUCT01000247.1:8448-10266 GCA_012959665.1 Myxococcales bacterium
CGCCGATGAAGCCCTTTTGGTTAAATGGGTTGAACCACAATTGGCCCTCTGCATCCCAGGCTTTCTCAGCAAGCAGGATATTGACGTCATAGTCGCGGTTACCCCAGTCCAGCCCGCTACCACTGGGCAGCCGCAGGTTCACGCCATCGTTAATGGACTCGTTGCCACGATCAAGGGCGCTGTAATAGTTCATCATCGCCACGCTGCCCTTGTAGACATTCTGCGCCGTGTAGTCGAGCATGTGGTCATGAAACCAGTGGGTGCTCATGGTTTCGCGCCAATCCCCCGGAATCTTCTTGATTCCGCCTTTGCCGTCCGGTCGGCCCGCACGCTTGTCCTTGGCCTTGGTGTTGATCGAATCGCCTCCGGCCAAGGCCAATGTCCAGCGGTAGTCGTAGAACTGACCAGGGAAAAAGAAGGCGTTGGCAAATCCGTCGCTCTCGGCCGGGTTGTGGCCATTGTGCTCATGGGTGGTCAGGGTGTGAACTCCGAACCCTCTGTTTTCGGCCACATCAATGGGCAACGCGTTGTAATGACGCATGAGAACGGGCTCGCCGTAGCGCGCCTTGAGCAACTTGGGGGGGAACGTTCCATCAAAAGTCCAGACAGCCGACGCTTTCTGCATTGGCATGTCGGGATGGAATTTCACCGGGATCCCGGCGGTGGTACCTTCGGATCCAGCTTTTCCCGTGGTGTTGTAGTAGAGGCCGTCCTCACCGAATTCGCCGGTTTCGTAGCCATGGGATTGCTTCTCGTCTCGCAGGCCACGATTGGTTCGAGCGCCCGTAGTCGCTGTCTGGTAGTAGGCTTTAGGATAGAATTCCTTCCAGCGCTGATGCGACCAGGCCAAGCCCGGAGGGCGTCCCTCGGCCGGAGGCGTATCAAGCGATCGCCCGACCCAGTCTTCAATCTGGGATTGCCACGGATTCATATCGCGATCGTTTGCGAAGGCCGTGGGGAGCGGCCAAATGTCCTGGGCCAGGAAATCGTCCAATGCCTCGGAGTCGGGGGAGCCTTGGGCGTCGGAAGGCTCGGGGAGCGGCGACCAATTCCTCGGCCGCTTGTTCTTCTTTCGCTTCTTCTTGAGCCGGAGTTTCTCCGCACCGAATTCCTCAAACCGCAGCATCTGCTGGGTGAAGGCCTCGACGCCAAAGAGCGGACTGGGGGACGAGTTGGTCGGCACGTCGAAAACTCTCCCCGTGAGCTGATCGCCCTCGGGAACCGAATTCTTCGCGATGGTATCGCTCGGAGTTCCTGACACGCCTCCTTCAAAGGCACCGTGGTTCGCCTCCTCGAGGCCCTCGGGCAGATCGCCGATGGAGAGCGGCCGATAGGCCGAGGGATCACTGGCAGCCGGGAAGACTCTCGCCGTCCTATCCCTTGACCTATCCCTTGATCTATCCTCTGATTTATCCTCTGACCTATCCCTTGATCTATCCCTTGATTTATCCCCTGATCTATCCGCCTCCGCCCCTGCTGCACACAGGCAGAGAGCAGCAACAACCACCGCGAAAATGCGAAGAACAGTACGGCTTCGAACGCTTCGACTGTTCTGGGGATTGAATGACATTTTGAGTACTCCTCACCGGGAAATTTTGATTTTTTGTGGCGCCGGGCGCAGCGCTGAGGGGCATCGGTCTGTCCTTCGCCCCTGCGCTCACCCATTCAGTCGTGAGTCGCGGGGCAGTTGACCCACTCCCTCAGGCGGATCCGGGCGAAAGTCCACCGGGCGGGGGCCCAGGTGTGAACCGAATCATTCGAGGATCACATAAAAGTCAATAAAAACAGTGGCTTACAAATCAGATGGTGCTGGCCCAG
>DUCT01000248.1 GCA_012959665.1 Myxococcales bacterium
CGGAATCCGCGCCGACGCGGTGGTGATTTGGGCAACCCTGGACAAGTCCGCCGGCCGGGCGGGCATCAAGTCCTTTCTGGTGGAAAAGGGCACGCCGGGTTTCGACGTGCCCCACAAGGAAAAGAAATTGGGGATTCGCGCCGACGACACCGCGGCATACGTGTTCAGCGATTGCCGGATTCCCCGGGCCAACCTGCTGGGCGGCGACGAGAGCATTTCGAAGAAAACCTCGGGCGGTTTTCGTGGCGTCATGAAGACCTTCAACATGACCCGGCCGATGACCGCTGCCATGGGGCTCGGCCTCGCCGAAGCGGCCCTGGATTTCACCCGGGAGCAACTCGCCGAGGCCGGCGTGGAGATCGACTACATGGCGGGTCTCAGCAGTCAGACCGCGGCGGCCGAAAAATTCATTCGCCTGGAAGCGATTTTCGACGCCTCGAAGCTCACCACCCTCCAAGCCTGTTGGCTCGCGGGTGAAGGCAAGCCCAACAACATGGAGTCGTCTGTCTGCAAGGCCCACGCGGGTTCGTCGGTGCGCACCATCACCCAGGGCTGCATCGAGATCCTCGGGTCCATGGGGATCAGTCGGGAGCACCTGCTCGAGAAGTGGACCCGGGATTGCCGGATTACCGACATCTACGAAGGCACCGGGGAAATTCAGCGCCTCATCATCGCCCGGGGCCTGCTCGACTACACCCGGGCGGATCTCAAGTAGCCGCTTGCCGGGAAGGACCCAAGCTGGCCGTTTCTCGTAAACGATGCCGGACGAACCCGGGTGGGCGGCTGCTCGCCCGGGTTTTCTCGGCTTGCTAGGGTGCCCCGATGCAGGCAATCGTAATCGAAGAACCCGGCGATGAGAACGTCCTTCAAATCGGCACCGCCCCGGACCCCGTGCTCGGCCCCGGTCAGGTGCGCATCGCCGTGAAGGCCTCGGCGCTCAACCGCGCCGATCTTCTCCAGCGCCAGGGCATGTACCCGCCTCCGCCGGGGGCCTCTCCGATTCTGGGTCTCGAGTGCTCGGGTGTGGTCGCCGAGTTGGGCGAGGGCGTTCAGCAATGGCAAGTGGGCGACCGCGTGATGGCCCTGCTGGCGGGCGGCGGCTACGCGGAGCAGGTGGTGGTGGATGCGGGAAGCTGCATGAAGGTGCCCGAAAACCTCGACCTCGTGGAGGCCGGGGGCCTGCCCGAGGTGTGCCTGACGGTTTTTCTCAATGTCTTTCAATTGGGCGCTCTTGAAACCGGGGGCTGGCTGTTGGTGCACGGCGGTGGCAGCGGGATCGGAACCGCGGCGATCCAGATGGCAAGGGAAGCCGGCGCCCGGGTTATCGTGACCGCGGGCAGCGATGAAAAGTGCGCGCGCTGTCTCGAACTTGGTGCGAACGTCGCAGTCAACTACCGAGAAGCCGATTTTGCCGAGGCCGTGGCCGAGGCGACCGGGGGCGCAGGAGTCGATGTGATCCTCGACTCAATTGGCGGCCCCTACCTAGAGCGAAATCTTTCGAGCCTGGCCCTGGGCGGACGCCTGGTTTTGATCGGGTTGATGGGTGGCGCCAAGGCCGAGATTCCCCTGGGCACCCTGCTGATGAAAAGGCTCCAGGTAATGGGCTCGACCCTGCGTGCCCGGCCCGAATCCGAGAAGGCCGATCTGGCCCGGGCCTTTGTCGCGCGCTTTGGAAAGGCCCTGGAGAGCGGCGCTCTCCGGCCCATCGTTCACGAGGTGCTGCCCCTGGCCGAGGCCGCCGAAGGCCACCGGCG